>JBOHKF010000207.1:0-5377 GCA_050729015.1 Rhizomicrobium sp.
CGATCCTTGTGATCTTGAGCCTGATGCGCTTCACCGCCAAGCCACGGACCGCGTCCCGCCCCCAGCCGGCGGAATAATTCCTTCGAATTGCAACGAATTTCTGCGGGCAACGGTAAGGCCCGGGGGCTAGCATCGTCCTCGCAAAGGGGGCGAGCACGGGCGTTCGCATGACCGACGATTATCATAGGGACCTTCGCAATCGCGCCAGAGAAGGCGGGGCCAGAGAAGGCGGGGAAGAAAAGGAATGCCTCGCCCCGCCGGTTGAGGCACCCCTTCGGGCGTTCGATGTTGGGCTCGAGGCCCGCTTGCAGATGATCGAGCGCGCCGTGGCGCAATTGGAGGAGCGGCAGGACAGGAGCGAGCGGGATCTCCGCCGCCGTCTGGCGTCATTGGAAAAGACTGCCTTCCCGCAACCCGCAGCCGGGAACCTGGAACAAAAAACCGCGCCGCTGCCGGACATGCGTGCCCCGATCGCCGATGTGCGGACAACCGCCGGGATGGTTCGCACGCCGCGACGGAAGGCCACAAGGATTCCTCGCTGGGTGGCCGCTTCGGCGGTTGGTGCGGCCGGCGCCGTGGTGATGACGACATTGGCGTTGGCCACGGTGGCGGGCGCCTCGGTGCCCATGGCGGCGGCGATGGGGGCAGTGAGTCATCGTCACCTGGCGCGCGCTCCCTTGGCGCGGGAGATCGCGCTTGCCGACAGCGGCGACGCGCGCGGCGAGGCCAGGCTTGCCTTCTCCTATTTGCGTGGTCCCGACCGCGCGGCCGCCGAGCGCTGGGCCATGGCGGCAGCCGAGCAGGGCGAGCCCATGGCGCAGGATCTGGTTGGCGCCTTCTACCAGACGGGCACCGGCACGGCTCGCGATCCCAGCCGGGCGCAAAGCTGGTTTGAGTCCGCGGCCCTCAGGGGCAACCTGAAAGCGATGCACAATCTCGCCATCGCTTATGCGCAAGCTCGCGGCGTCGCCTGCGATCCCCGACGCGCGGCGGCATGGTTCAACCGCGCCGCCGAGCAGGGCTACACGGACTCGCAATTCGATCTGGCGGTGCTTTACGAGCGCGGGCTTGGGGTGAAGCAGGAGGCGCCGACCGCTCTCAAATGGTATCTGATCGCGGCCGGTTCCGGCGACCGGCAGGCGGACCGGCGGGCCGGCGAATTGGCCAAAACCATGTCCATCGAAGACGTGGCCGAGGCGGAGAGCGAGGCCGTCCGCTTCGTGCCCGAGGTTGCCGATCTCGCGGCCAACCGCCTTTGACGGTTAGAGTTTGTCCTTCTGGCTGCCGAAATGGTAGGCCCAGACCTTGGTGAATTCCGCACCCAAGAGGAATATCTGCGCCGAATAATAGCCCCAGATCAGAAGCACAATCACGCCGGCAGCCGCGCCGTAGATATTCACCGAAAGAATGTCGGCGATGTAAAAGGCGATGGCCGCCTGGCCCACCTGAAACAGCAGCGCCGTCCCCATCGCACCCCACATCACGTCCCGCCAGGTGATGCGTTTGTTGGGCATCACCTTGTAGATCGCGGCGAACAGCAGCGCGACCAGGACGAAGGACAGGATGGGATTGATGACATCCACCACGGATTGGCTGTGGGCGGTGAAGCGAGTGAGGAAGCTTCCCAACAGGCCGATGCCGGATGCCAAGAGCAGCGACAGCATGAAAAGAAAACCCAGCATCACCACCAGCGCCAGGCTGAGGACCCGGCCGCGCAGCAATTGATAGAGATAGGATTCGTGCCTGGGGGCCTTCCAGATCACGTTGAGGGCGTCCTCGATTTCGGTAAAGACGCCCGAGGTGGTGACGATCAATGCGGTGATGCCCAGCAGGCTTCCCTGGAGGCTGCGATGGATGCCGCGCACATGAACGATTGCCGCCTGGACCAGATCCGCACTTTGCGGGTTCATGATCTGGCGCAACTGATCGCTCACCGCTGCCGACGCCGCCGTTGGTCCCAGCACCAGGCTTGCGATGGCGGTGGCGACAAACAGCACCGGCGCGATGGCGGTCACCGTGTAGAAGGCGATTGCCGCGCCGCGGGTGAGGGCATGATCGTCCACGAAGGCGGCGAACCCTTCCTTGATGAAGAGGCCAAGATGCAGGCGGGTGAAACGCATCGGCGGCTTCGGCCTTTGGGAGCTTGCCTTTGGGAGCTTGATCGTCAACGTCCATGAACTTCCATTGTTGCCAACTTTCGTGAAGCGAGAACCCGAGCTTAAGCGGTTGATTTCGAAGAAGGCTTCCCGTGCCGCCACACCGACAAGACCGGTCGAGGCTTTGCAGATGCGCGAGGCAACCAGGGCCGAACGGTTTTTCCGAACCGGCGGCGATCCCCGGGGCACGGTTTTGGGAGGTGAGCGATATTCGCCCGGGCTTGCGGGCGGCGGCGGCGATGGACGAAGCCTTGACCGGCGCGCCCTTATTCCTCGCCTCGGAAAGAAGCCCGGCGCCGTCGGCACTCTTGGCAAGGCCGGGATCGACGAAAGCCGCAAACGCCTTAAAGGGGCACCGATACGGTTTTACCTGGGGTCGTAGAAGTTCGACTAAAACATATTTTCTACTGGACCAGAAAGACGCACATTTTTTGCCATGTTCCCGCTTTTGCGGCTCCAGGCAGCGGCAACGCCAGTTTGCCGGCCCTCGATCGGCTTCACGAAATGACCCGGAAAGGGCAACATTTTTCGGCCGACCGCTTGCGGTTCGGTGCAAGTTGCCCATCTTAGGCGGGGGAGGCGTTCACCGGCATGAGAAAAATGTCCAAAGCGTTACCGAAAATAGTCGTTGCGCTGGGGCTGTTCCTGACGCTGGCGGGATGCGGAGTGAATGCCATTCCCGCCAAGGACGAGGCGGTCAAGGCGGCCTGGGGCGACGTTCAGGCCGCTTATCAGCGGCGCAGCGACCTCATCCCCAATCTGGTGGCGACGGTGAAAGCCTATGCGGTGCAGGAGAAGACCGTTCTTATCCAGGTGACTCAGGCTCGCGCCCAGGCCACCCATGTCTCGGTGGATGCATCGACCATAAGCAATCCGGCGGTTTTTCAGCGTTTCCAGGCGGCGCAGAATCAATTGTCCGGCGTCCTGGGGCACCTTCTCTCGATTACCGAGAATTATCCCAATCTCAAATCCAACCAGAATTTCCTGGCCTTGCAGGCGCAGTTGGAAGGCACCGAAAATCGTATCGAGATCGCGCGGCGCGACTACAATGCCGCCGTGCAGGATTACAATACCGAGTTGCGCACCTATCCGGGCGTGATCTGGGCCTCGACACTCTATAAGGCGCAGAAACCGGCGCAGGAATTCAGCGCCAGCGCCGCGGCCCAGGGAGCGCCGGTCGTGAATTTCACCGGCGGGGCCGAGCCGCCTCAGCCAACCGCGCCGCCCCCTCCGCCGGTAAATCCGTAAGATGCGCGCCATGCGCATTGCGGCGATCTTGCTTGCATTCATGATCTTGGCGCTGCCGGCAGCGGCGGCGCCGAAATTTCCGCCCCTCACCGGGCGCGTGGTGGATGCCGCCCATATTCTTTCCCCCGCCACCGTCGCCGACCTCGATCGCAAGCTTGCCGGCCTGCAAGCCAGGACGTCGCGCCAACTGGTGGTCGTGACGCTTCCTTCGCTTCAAGGCTACGACATCGCCGATTACGGCTATCAGTTGGGCCGCGCCTGGGGCATCGGCCAGGCCAAGCTCAACAACGGCGCGCTCCTGATCGTGGCGCCCAAGGAGCACCGCGTCCGCATCGAAGTGGGCTACGGGCTCGAACCCATCCTCACCGATGCGCTCTCCGAAGTGATAATTCAACAGGCGGTGCTGCCGAAATTCCGGGCGGGCGATTTCAACGGCGGCGTCGAGGCGGGAGCGGATGCGCTGATCGGGCAATTGTCGCTCAATACCTCACAGGCCGAAGCGCGGGCGGCCGCCGCCCTGCGACAAGCCCAGAACGGTGGCGGCAAGATGAGCGGCGCAAGTCCGCTGTCCTTTCTTGTCGTTCTTCTTTTTATTGCGATCGCTTTTGGACGGGTTTTCGGCGGCTTCGGCTTCTGGCCGCTGCTTTTCCTGGGGGGATTGGGCGGTCCGCGCGCTTATGGCGGCGGTTACCAAGGCGGCGGCTTCGGCGGATTTGGCGGCGGCGGATTTGGCGGCGGCGGATTTGGCGGCGGCGGGGGCAGCTTTGGCGGCGGCGGGGCGTCGGGAAGCTGGTGATGCTGAGCAAGGCCGACCATGAGCGCATCGCCCACGCCATCGCCCAGGCCGAACAGCGGACCTCGGGCGAGATTTTCTGCGTCCTGACCGGGGAGGTCTCCCGCTATCGCGAAGTGCCGCTGGCATGGGCGGCACTGGTGTCGTTGGCGCTGCCGCCGCTGCTGGTTCTTGTCGGCATCCATCCCTTGGCCGCCGCGTTCAATTCGGCCTGGATAGGCGACAGCGCGGCCGCGGCCGAAAGGCTGATTCAAGGGGCCCTGTTGGGCTACGCGGTGCTGCAAGGGGTCCTCTTCGTGGCGGTGGCGTTGATCGTGGGAGAACCGCGCCTGCGCCGGCTGATGACGCCTCGCTTTCTCAAACGACATCGCGTGCGCCAGGTGGCGCGGCATCATTTTGCCGCTGCCGGCGCGCGCCGGCAGGATTGCGAACCGCATATTCTGATCTACGCCTCGCTCCACGATCGTCAGGTGGAGCTGGTGGCACACAAGGCCATTCATGATGCAGTGGGCAAGGGGCCTTGGAATGCGGCCGTAGCCGCGGTGACGGATGGCATGAGGCAGGCAAAGCCCGCGGACGGCTTCCTGCGTGCCATCGCCATCTGCGGCGACGCGCTGGCGGCCCACTTTCCCTCGCAGGGGCCCCGTCGGCACCGCTCTTCGGACGACCTTCTGGAAACCTGATGCGTCGGCAAGCGGGAACTTCGCGCTTCCGAAAGCGATTTGCGGCCCGACGCGCGGGAGGAACCCTTCGATCCGCGTAACAAGCGGCAACCTTGCGTGTCGTTGCCCCGTTATCGGACCGTGGGAGTGGATGGCCGATGACAAACCGTACAATGCTAATCTGCGCCGTGGCGCTTTCGCTCGCGGTCCTTTCGATGGCCGTGGTTCCCGCCAGCCATGCGGTCCACAGGGACACCCAGAGTGCGGTAACCCAGTTCAGCCCCATGCATTCGCTGACCGGCATCTCGTTTCATTCGGTCGCGCCGGGGTATTGAGGCGCCCATGTCTCCGGAATGGACCTGGGCACAATGGTGCCGGCTACAGGACTCGAACCTGTGACCCCCTGATTACAAATCAGGTGCTCTACCAACTGAGCTAAGCCGGCCCTGAAGCTCAAATACGCCGCCCGGTCGGATGCCGCAACGCCCCTCTTGGTGACGGCGAGGCGACCTTGTAAG
>JBOHKF010000208.1:0-2732 GCA_050729015.1 Rhizomicrobium sp.
TGATCAACAAGACCAATCAGTTCAACCTCACCACCATCCGCAGAACGCTCGATGAAGTCCGCGCGCTCCACCGCTCGCCGCGCCACGGAATTTATGTCCTCAAGGTCGGCGACAAGTTCGGCGACTACGGCCTGACCGGGGTCATCGTCGTGGAAAGGCGGAACGAACAGGACTGGCTGGTGGACACCCTGCTTCTGAGCTGCCGGGTGCTGGGGCGGGGCGTAGAAACCGCACTGCTTGCGCTGCTTGCGGAAGCTGCCCGCGCCCGGGGCGTTCTCACCCTTTGCGCGCGGTTTGTTCCCACTGCCAAGAACGCCCCCGCCAGCCATTATCTCGCCGACCACGGCTTCGCTCCCGAGGGAGCGGAGTGGCGGATTGCCGTCAAGGACGTTGCGGCGATGGATACCTCCATCCAAAGAGCGTGAGCGGCCGGCAACCGCAAGCGGTTCGCCGACCAGAATGCGGCTTTGCTTCCGCCGCCCGCAGTAGACAAATTGACGAATGGCGGCGGGGCGCGGGCCGAAGATCGGTGATCCCGCAGAAAAGCCAAAGAAAACCTCTTCGAACGTTGCGATCCCCCAATTCTCGCGGGCGAGTCCAGCCGCTGCAATGCAACCTGGTTACCCGCCATTAACTATATTAGGCCTATGGTCGCTCGGAATACCGTCGGACGCGCGGACTCGTGGGGCAGCCCAGACTAAATCTCAAGAATATCACCGGACTATTGGCGGATCGGGACATGTTCACCCGCGGCCTGATCGCCCAGATGCTGCGCGGCTTCGGCATCGAGAAATTGCTGACGACAAGCACCGGGGAGGAAGCCAAGCATTTGATCGTGGGCAACTGCCCGGACATTTGTTTTGTCGAAGGCGCGCTGCCGGACATGGCAACAGCCGATTTCGTGGGCTGGATTCGCCGGCAAAGCTCCAACGCCTTGCGTTTCATGCCCGTCCTCGTGCTCTCGGGTTATACCCAATTGCGGCTGATTGCGGCCGCCCGCGATGGCGGCGCGCATATCGTCATTCGCAAGCCGGTTTCGCCCCAGAGCCTGTTCGACCGCATCAATTGGGTGGCGCGGGTCTCCCGTCCCTTCCTGGAAACCTCGACTTATGTCGGCCCGGACCGTCGGTTTCATTCCATTCCACCTCCTGACTCCAAGATGAAGCGGGCCACCGACGTTCCGCTGGAAGAAGCAGCAACCGCGGAAGCGAATTAGGATGGCCGCCCTCACCCATTTTCCAAAGATCAGACTTAGCGAACTGGTCGGCCGTTTCGGCGGCGTGACCCGCAGCGACGCCGTTGCCAATGCGCGCAAGGAACTTGAATCCCTGCGCAACCAGAGCGACGAGGTGATCGAGAACTCAATCGAGGCGCTCGAAAAGCTGGTGTATCGCCCCGATCGCGCCGACCGCCATTCCGCCGCCCAGATGCAGCAGATCCTGGTTCTTGGCGACCAGATCGTGACCTTGGCCGGCACCTTCGGCTATGCCGCGCTGGACCAGACCACGCGCAGCCTTTGCGACGTAGCGGACGGCCTGTTGCGCACCGGCCGGGCAGACGTTGCCTCCGTCAATGTCCATATGCGGGCCATGCGCATGGTGAGTCCGAAAGCGCCCCAGATTTCCTCCGAGCAGCTCGAAACGATGCTGGCGGAACTGAGGAAGATCCTGGCCCATCACGGCTTCGATCAACTGTCGTCGTCGGCCGACAAGGTTTCCTTCGAGGATAGTACCGCGCCAGGTCAGTGACGGACTGCCATCGCGGCCGGCGTCAGCTTTGTCGGTTCCTGATCGCTTTCAGACAATTTCATCTTCCGCCTACGGATATTGTGCCGTCTCCGGAACGTTGTCTGAGGCGAGTTTGCACAAGGCAGTTCCATTTGGCCGACTATCTCGACAAGGCGGAGCAGGCGGAAAAGGCAAGCTTCGAGGCCAGCAACTATCAGATACGGGAAGGCTGGCAGCAGGTCGCGCGCACCTATCGTTTGCTGGCGTCAAGGCGCCCGCCGACAAAGGAAAAACCCGCGACCGGTGGTGCGCCGCAAACAAAGGTATCCCGTCCCAAGTCCGATCATTAGCGCAACTCAAGAAAGTGCGAAGAGGTTTCCGGCGCGGAGTTGCTCCGGCAGGGCCGGTGTCCTGCGCGTGATCGGCGGCACCGGCTTATGGCACCACCGGCTTATGGCACGGGGTCGGGCGCAGGATGTTGGGAAAAGCTATGCGTTCCCCGGCTACCACACATGCACCCTGGCCCCAGGCGCCAGGTAAAGCGCCTCACCGGGCATCACATGAAAGGCCGGATACCAGGCATCCATGTTGCGCACCTCCGCCGCACGATAGGGGCCCGGGGCATGGACGTCCACCAGGATTTGTTGGCGCTCAGCCGCTTCGCGCTCCTTGATCGCCCATTCCTGAGCGAAAGCCAGAAAGAATTGCTGCTCGCCGGTAAGGCCCTGGTCCATGGGCGCGAGCTTGCCTTCCAGCGACGCCCGCCAGGCATCATGGGAGGCGGCGAGGCCGGCATTGTCGGCAATATTCTCGCCCAAAGTCTGTTCGCCGTTCACATGCAGATCGGGGAAAGGCTGGTACCGGTCATACTGCGCCACCAGTGCTTTCCCAGTTTGTTGGAAATGCGCGAAATCGGCTTTGGTCCACCAATTATGAAGTCTGCCCTTGGCGTCGAACGCCGCACCCTGGTCATCGAAAGTGTGGCTGATCTCGTGGCCGATCACC
>JBOHKF010000209.1:0-2098 GCA_050729015.1 Rhizomicrobium sp.
CGCATGGCCCAGCTTCTGGCCGACCAGAAGGCGGCGCGCGATGCCCGCTATGCCGCTCGCAAGGATCGCCAGAAAAAGGGAAAGCGGTAGGCGCGGTCCCGGCGCTTCGGCGGCATTGCCCGCCATCCGTAAAAATTTCGGATTCTCCATCCCGAAGCGGGCGCTTTAGGTTTCCGCGCGGGGGTCGCGCGGCCCCCGCGTATGTTCGGCCGTGGACCTTCGCCGTTCCCGCCCGAACCTGGACAAGCAAGCAAAAGAAGGACGAAAGAGCGTGCTTCAAGAATGCCAGACTCTTTTCAAATACCCGGCCGAGGATGAATGTCTGGTGCGGCGGCTGGGATCGGCGGGGATCAGTTCCTGGGGAACTCTCCCGGAAGCCGTCCGCGACAAGCTTTTGGCGCAAGCGCGCGCCGCCTGGGACCGGGAATATTACGTCTCCCACCTCGGCGACAAGTTGGAAGCGGTAGTCAGGCGCCGGGAAAAGTGAGGAAAGCGGCGGCGCGCCTCCTTCCTTCCATCATGCGGGCAAAAGGACGCTCAGCCCGGTAAAGCCGCGTGGCGGACAGCTTCATGAAGTCCGCCATCAGAAACAATCCTTGCGACGGCGGATTTCGGCGAAAATTTCGACATCGGCTGAGGCCGCCAGTCCCAGCCGCCGCCGGATCTCGGGCGAATGGGGACGCAGAAACGGATTGGTCTGTTTCTCCACGCCCATGGTGGAGGGGATGGTGGGGCGGCCTTCGGCGCGCAACGCCGCCACCTGGCTCATGCGAGCGTTGAGGGCCGGATTGCCGGGCTCGACGGTCAAAGCGAAACGGCCATTCCGTTCGGTATATTCATGGCCGCAATAGATCGGCGTCCGGTCGGCAAGCCGCATCAGCTTGGACAGGCTTTTCCACATCATCGGTGGGTCGCCTTCGAACAACCGTCCGCAGCCCAGGGCGAACAGGGTATCGCCGGTGAAGGCATGTCCCCGGATCACGAACGCGATGGCGCCTCTTGTATGGCCGGGGACCTCCAGAATTTCCACGTCCCGGCCGGCAAACTGCCATCCCGAGCGTTCATCCACGCCGATGTCCAGGCCGGGAATGCGGGCGCGATCGCTTCCCGGTCCCACGATGGTTGCGCCATAGGCCTGTTTGAGCGCGAGATTGCCGCCGACATGGTCGTTGTGGTGGTGGGTATTGAGAATGAATTGAGGTTCCCAGCCGAGCCGGTCGAGCGCGCGTCCGACCGGCTCCGCTTCAGAGGGGTCCACCACCGCGACCTGGCTGCCGTCCTTGATCAGATAGGCATAATTGTCGGTAAGGCAGGCAACGATCTCGACTTGCATGGCCCCAGATAATGGAAACCGGCCTGAGATTGAACCCCCGCCCGCTTGGGATTACCGATTGAGCATGGACGGGCGCGCTCTGGACCAATTTTACGAAAGCCCCATGGGGCAAAGGACGCGGCGGCTCATTCTGAGCCGGCTTCGTCAGGTCTGGCCCGATCTCAAAGGGCGCCGGCTTCTGGGTTATGGCTTTGCGCGTCCTTATCTGCGGGCCTTCCTGCCGGAAGTGGAACGCTGTATCGCCGCCGTTCCGGCGGCTTCAGGCCTGGCCATAGCCTGGCCCAGAGGAAAAAACCTCACCGCCCTGGTCGAGGAAGATGCATTGCCATTTCCGGATGCCTTCTTCGACCTGGCGCTGGTGGTGCACGGGCTGGAGGAGGCGGAGGGCTTGCGGCCTCTGTTGCGCCAATTGTGGCGAGTCCTGGCGCCGGAAGGGAGTCTGCTGGTGGTGGCGCCCAACCGTGCCAGCCTGTGGGCGCAAATGGAGCGCTCCCCCTTCGCGCGCGGCCGGCCGTTTTCGAGAGCCGAATTGGATCGCCTGCTGAGGGGCGCCCTGTTCGTTCCCGAACGCTGGCAGCATGCCCTCTATGCGCCGCCGATCGCCAGCCGCGCGCTCACCGGCCGGGGCAACGGCTGGGAACGATTCGGCCGGCGGCTTTTTCCGGCGCTGGGAGGGGTGCATATCGCGCAAGCCTCGAAATCGCTCTATGCGCCCGCCGCGGCGCCGCTTCCTGCCCGCGCCCGGGCGGCGGCCCAGCTCAAGGT
>JBOHKF010000210.1:0-5607 GCA_050729015.1 Rhizomicrobium sp.
GGCGTGGCTCGCCGGAGCGTCGGCCAGCGCGTAGCGCGTGGGCCGCGCGACCATAAAAAGGGCGTCGGGCAGCGCCTAGCGCGTCGCCCGCGTGACCATTAAAAGAGCCGCATGGGGAATGAGAAAACACGGTGCTGGTGGCCGGGCGAAGACCAGCTCTATGTCGGCTATCACGACAAGGAATGGGGCGTGCCGGAATATGATAGCCGCGCGCTTTACGAAAAACTGGTGCTGGATGGATTCCAGGCCGGGCTTTCCTGGATCACCATCCTGCGCAAGCGGGAGAATTTCCGCCAAGCTTTTCACGGCTTCGCGCCACGCCGCATCGCCCGCTATGGCGGACGCGATGTGGAGCGGCTCCTCAAGGATGACGGTATCGTCAGAAGCCGGGCCAAGATCGAGGCGGCAATCAAAGGCGCGAGGCTGTGGCTGGCGATCGAGGAAGAGCCGGGCGGCTTCCGCGATTTCATCTGGAAGCATGTGGACGGCAGGCCCGTGCACAATCGCTTCACGCGGCGCGATCAGATCCCCGCGAAAACAGCGATGAGCGAAAGCCTCGCCAAGGACTTGAAGCAGCGCGGCTTCAACTTCTGCGGACCGGTGATCGCTTACGCCTTTGCTCAGGCGATCGGCATGGTCAACGATCACGTTGTTCATTGTTTCCGCCATGAAGAGTGCGCGCGGATGGCCGAAAGACCCCCGTTGAAGTAGAACGCTACCGTTTCGCACTTTTCCTGGAATTGCTTTAGGCTCCGCCGATGGTTCTGCCCGGCATCCTGGAGGCGATCGGCAACACGCCCCTTATCCGTCTTAGGCGCGCCTCCCGCGAAACGGGATGCGAAATTCTGGGGAAGGCGGAATTTCTCAACCCCGGCCAATCGGTGAAGGACCGGGCCGCACTCTTCATCGTGCGCGATGCCATCGCCGGCGGTACCCTGAAGCCGGGCGGTACGATCGTCGAGGGCACCGCCGGCAACACCGGCATCGGTTTAGCGCTGGTGGCCAACGCGCTGGGATTCAAGACGGTGATCGTGATCCCAAACACCCAGAGCCAGGAAAAAAAGGACGCCCTGAGGTTGATGGGCGCCGAGCTTCTCGAAGTGCCGCCGGCGCCCTATCGCGATCCCAACAATTATGTTCGCCTCTCCGGCCGACTGGCCGAGGAACTTGCGGCTTCCGAGAAAGCGGGGGCGATCTGGGCCAATCAGTTCGACAATGTCGCCAACCGCCAGGCCCATATCGAAACCACCGGTCCGGAAATTTGGCGGCAGACGGGGGGAAGAATAGACGGCTTCATCTGCGCGGTGGGAACCGGCGGCAGCCTGGCCGGCACCGCGATCGCCTTGAAAGAAAAAAAACCCGATGTGAGAATTGCCGCCGCCGATCCTCTGGGCGCGGCGATTTATTCCTGGATCAAGACCGGCAAACTCGCGATGCACGGTTCGTCCGTCACCGAAGGTATCGGCCAGAGTCGGGTGACCCTGAACCTTGAGGGCGCCCCCATCGATGATGCTTTTGAGATTTCCGATGACGAGGCGCTCCTGGCGATTTTCGACCTGGCCGAACATGAAGGCCTGTGCCTGGGAGGCTCTTCCGGCATCAATGTCGCGGGCGCCATCCGTATGGCGCGCGACATGGGCCCTGGACATACCATCGTGACGATGCTCTGCGATTGCGGAAGTCGTTACCAGGGCAAATTGTTCAACCCCGAATTCTTGAAGGAAAGGGGGCTTCCGGTGCCGCGCTGGCTTGTTGAAAAACGCGCCATTGCCGTGCCTTACGAGCAATGAGCGACGTCGTTTCCGCCGAATGGTTGAAGGCAAATCTGGGCCGCGTGCGCACGGTGGACGCCTCCTGGTATATGCCGGAAGACGGGCGCAATACGGCCAAAGAATTCGAACAAGGGCATATTCCGGGCGCGGTGTTCTTTGACATCGACGCCATATCCGACCATGCCACGGCGCTCCCCCATATGCTGCCATCGGCCGCGGAATTCACAGGGACCGCAGGCGCGCTGGGCATCGGCAACGCCGACATGGTGGTGGTATATGACACGATGGGGATTTTTTCGTCCCCCCGCGTCTGGTGGACGTTGCGGGCCTTCGGCCATGACCGGGCCGCGGTGCTCGATGGTGGGCTGCCCGCGTGGAAAGCCAAGGGCGGCAGACTGCAAACCGGTCCGGCCGCGCCAGAAGCGGCGAATTTCGCGCCGCATCTTTCAAGTCACCTGGTCAAGAATTTCGACCAAGTGAAAGACGGGCTCGGCCGCACGCAAATTCTCGATGCGCGCAGCGCTCCGCGTTTCGAAGGCCGTGAAGCCGAGCCGCGACCGGGTCTCAAATCCGGTCACATGCCGGGGGCGGTGAACATTCCCTGGCGCTCCGTCTTGACGGCCGATTTCAGGCTCAAAGAAGCGGCCGATCTGCGCCGGCTTTTTGCCGCGAAAAAAATCGATCTCGATCGACCGATCGTCACCAGTTGCGGCTCCGGCATCAGCGCCGCCATCCTGATGCTGGCCGCCCATGAGCTGGGTGGCCGCAACCTTGCCCTTTATGACGGCTCCTGGGCGGAGTGGGGCGGACGCGACGATGCGCCGGTGGCCACGGGATGTCGCTGATGGCCGTGAGCGCCGATCCACGCCGCATCCCGATGACAGTTACCTTCCTGGAGATGACGGCCAGGCCGGCGGCGCTGCCCCCGCCGATTCCCCGCGGCAAGATTGCCTTCCTCAGGAGCGAGCATCCGCCGGTTCACTTCTACCGTTATCTTTATGACGCGGTAGGTGGCAAATATCTGTGGGTGGACCGCAAGAAACTGCCGGACGACAAGCTGGCCGAGGTCATACAGGCGCCCACCACCCATCTTTATATTCTGTACACGGAAGGAAGCCCGGGGGGCATGGCGGAGCTGGATGTGCGCCCGGGCGGGGTGGCCAATATCGCCTATTTCGGCCTCATGCCGGAAGCGATGGGCCGCCGGCTGGGCTATTTCTTCCTGTACCAGACTTGCATGAGCGCCTGGTCGCAACCCATCGCCAAGCTCCTGGTCAATACCTGCACGCTTGACCATCCGAGAGCCCTTCCGCTTTATCAACGCTTGGGGTTCAAGCCCTATTCGCGGGAAGAACGGTTCGTCGAATTGCCGTGAGCGGCGATTGAAGGCACAGTCGGTTTGTCCTCGGCGCTCCCGGTCACAAGGCGGTTCATGATCCCCTCCCAAGGCAAAGAACTCACCTGGCGCGGGATCGGCCTGGGCATGGCGCTGACCCTGCTTTTCACCGCCGCCAACATGTATCTGGGATTGAAAGTGGGCCTCACCTTCGCCACGTCGATTCCCGCCGCGGTGATCTCGATGGCCTTCCTGGGGCTTTTTTCCGGCTCCAACATTCGCGAGAACAATATCGTCCAGACCGTCTGCTCGGCGGCGGGCGCCATGGCTTCGGTGATCTTCGTGCTGCCAAGCCTGGTGATCGTCGGCTGGTGGACCGGCTTTCCCTTTTGGACCTCCTTTCTTCTTTGCGGCGCGGGCGGCGTGTTGGGCGTGCTTTTCACCATTCCGCTGAGGCGCGCGCTGGTCACCCAATCCGATCTTCCTTATCCGGAAGGCGTGGCGGCGGCGGAGGTGCTCAAGGTCGGGGCCGACATGCGCGCCGAGAATCCGGAAGCGCGCCAGGGTTTGCTCGCCGTCATTTATGGGGCGCTCGCTTCGGCCGGGCTCGCCATCGCTGTCGCCATGCGGCTGGCGGCCGACGGGGCACAGGGCTTTTTCCGAACCGCCCATGCGGCAACGGGCTACAGCTTTTCCTTTTCTCTAGCCCTGGTCGGGGCAGGTCATCTGGTGGGCATCTCGGTGGGCCTCGCCATGTTTTTCGGCATCGTGATCGCCTGGGCCGGCGCGGTGCCGCTGATCGGCGCGATGACGGCTTTTCATGGCAGCCTGGCAAGCTTCGTCAGCGGCATCTGGCGCGACGATGTGCGTTTCATCGGCGCCGGCGCGATGGCAGTGGCCGCCGTCTGGTCGCTGCTTCGAACCATGGGGCCCATCATCGCCGGCCTCAAGGCCACGATGCGGGCGCGGGGGATGCTCAACATTATCGATCAGACCGACCGCGACATATCGTTCCGCGCGATCCTGGCCCTTGCCGGAGCTTCGACTGCCGTCGCGATCTGGCTGGTCTGGCGCTTCAGCGGCGAGACCGGCCTGACGGGTTCCGCGCTTGCCATCGCCCTGCTCTCGATTCCCTTGATCCTTGCCGGCGGCTTCTTCGTCGCGGCCATCTGCGGCTACATGGCGGGCCTGATCGGCTCCTCCAACAGTCCCATCTCGGGCGTTGGCATCCTGGCGGTGGTGGGCACGGCGCTGTGCCTGACGCTTCTGTTCGGCGGCCAGCCCAAACCCCTGGTGGCGATCGCCCTGTTCATCACCTCGATCCTGTTTGCGGTGGCCTGCAGCTCCAATAACAATCTGCAAGACCTGAAGACCGGCCAACTGGTCGCGGCGGCTCCTTGGCGCCAGCAGGTGGCGCTGTTCGCCGGTGTCGCGGCCGCCACCGTCACCATACCGTTCGTGCTCAATCTTCTGGCCGAGGCTTATGGATTCTCGGGCGCCGCCAATCTTCACACCGTCACCTCCCAGCCCTTGGCCGCGCCGCAGGCCAATTTGATGGCAGCACTGGCGCAAGGCGTGATCGGCGGCAAGCTGAATTGGAACCTGATCGAGATCGGTGCCGCCATCGGCGCGGCCATCGTGACCCTGGACGAATCGTTGCGGATGGGCAGGCTTTTGCGCCTTCCCCCGCTGGCGGTGGGCCTTGGCATTTATCTACCCATGGAAGCGACACTGCCGGTGGTGGTCGGGGCGATCATCGGCTGGTTCTATAACCACAACGTGAAAAGCGAGCGCGCCGGGCGCCTGGGCGTGCTGGTGGCCTCGGGGCTGATCGTGGGGGAAAGTCTTTTTGGGGTGATCAACGCCGGCCTGATCGTGGGGTTCGACAAGGATGCGCCGCTGAGAGTGGTAGGAGCGTCCTATACCTTCGCGCCTTGGGCGGCGATTTTGGCCTTCACCGGCCTTCTGGTCCTGCTCTATGGCTGGCTGGCGCGCCAGGCGCGGATGACATGAGCCGCGATCTTTTCGGCCATCCTCGCGGCCTTACCACCCTCTTCGGCACCGAGATGTGGGAGCGCTTCACCTATTACGGGATGCGCGCGCTCTTCATTTATTACCTCACCAAAGACGTGCTGCTGCCTCCTCATGTGGGTCGGGTGCTCCTCTACCCGGAGGTAAAAGGTTTCTACGAATGGCTGAGCGGACCGCTCAACGTTCAACAGATCAGCTCTCTCATCTATGGCACCTATACCGGGCTCGTGTACGCAACCCCGCTGCTGGGCGGCTGGCTTGCCGACCGCTATTTCGGCCAGCGCCGCACGGTGATTTCCGGCATCCTGATGATGGCGCTGGGCCAATTCATGATGATGTCGGAGCGACTGCTGTTTCCCGCGCTTTTCCTTCTGATCGTGGGCAGCGGCTTCTTCAAGACCAACACTTCCGCCCAGGTTGGCATGCTCTACGGACCGGGGGACAGCCGCCGCGACCGTGCCTATTCGA
>JBOHKF010000211.1:0-1640 GCA_050729015.1 Rhizomicrobium sp.
GCTTTGACCGCCCTTGCTCTTGGAGCCCCGGTCCGCGGTCGCCGAGAACTGACCTTTGGTCAGGCCATAGACCCCGTTATTCTCGGTGATATAGACCATGTTCACGCCGCGGCGCAGGCAATGAACGAACTGGCCGAGCCCGATGGAGGCGGAGTCGCCGTCGCCGGAAACCCCCAAGAAGATGAGGTCCTTGTTGGCGAGATTGGCGCCCGTCACCACCGAGGGCATGCGGCCATGCACCGAATTGAAGCCGTGACTCTGGCCCAGGAAGTAGGTGGGCGTCTTTGACGAGCAGCCGATCCCGGAAAGCTTGGCAACGCGATGGGGCGGAATCGCCAGTTCGAAGCACGCCTGGATGATGGCGGCGGAGATGGAATCGTGGCCGCAGCCGGCGCACAGGGTGGAGATGGCACCTTCATAATCCCTGTGGGTAAAGCCCAGGCTGTTGGCGGGAAGTGCGGGATGGCGCAGCTTGGGCTTGGCGATATAGGTCACTGTGCAGCCTCCCGCGAGGCAACCCGCATTCGCTCGGCGATCGTCCGGATGATATAGCGGGCGGTGATCGGCGTTCCGTCATAATGCAGAATGGAAATGAACCGGGCCGGGTCGAGCCCGCATTCATTGACCAGTAGCATGCGCATCTGGGCGTCGCGATTTTGCTCCACCAGAAACACCTGCTCATGCTGGTTGATGAATTCGCTCACCTTCGGCGCGAAGGGAAACGCGCGCAGCCGCATCACGTCGAGGTGAAGGCCATCGGCCTTTAGGGCGCTGAGCGCCTCAGCCATCGCCGGCGCCGTCGAGCCGAAATGGATCGCGCCGAACGGGGTCTTTTGGGTGGCGTTGGCAATGACCGGGCCGGGCACGAGGGTCTTGGCGGTTTCGAATTTCCGCAACAGCCGCTGCATATTATCCTGGTAGACGGCGCCCTCCTCGCTGTATTTGGCGAAACGGTCGCGGCTGGTACCGCGGGTGAAGTAGGACCCCTTGCTGGGATGCTCGCCCGGCAGGGTGCGGTAGGGAACGGCATCGCCGTCCACATCCAGGTAGCGGCCGAAAATCCTGCCGGCCTCGAGGTCGTCGGCGCTCATTATCTTGCCGCGGTCGTAGCTGCGCCCATCGTCCCAGACAAAGGGCTCGCACAGCCATTCATTCATGCCGATGTCGAGATCTTCCAGAACAAAGATGGGCGTTTGCAGCCGTTCCGCCAGGTCGAAGGAAAGGGCCGCGAATTCGAACAATTCCCCGGGGTCCTGCGGAAACAACAGCACGTGTTTGGTGTCGCCATGACTGGCATAGGCACAACTCAGTATGTCCGCCTGCTGGGTTCGCGTGGGCATGCCGGTCGAGGGTCCGCCGCGCTGGACATCGATGATCACGGCGGGGATTTCCGCAAAATAGGCGAGGCCGATGAATTCCTGCATCAGCGATATGCCCGGGCCCGAGGTGGCGGTGAAGGCGCGCGCGCCGTTCCAGCCTGCCCCGATCACTGCGCCGATGGCGGAAATCTCATCCTCGGCCTGGATGATGGCGAACTTGTTCTTGCCGGATGCCGCGTCCACGCGCAGCCGCGAGCAGTAGCGCTGGAACGCCTCCGCCAAAGACGACGACGGCGTGATCGGATACCAGGCGCAGACCGT
>JBOHKF010000212.1:0-1774 GCA_050729015.1 Rhizomicrobium sp.
TCGTCGATGGTGAAATTAGCGGGCCCGAAGGTCGCATAGACCGGAACCTTGGCCCGGGCCCCGCCGAGCAGGGTGGCGACCGGCACCCCCAGCGCCTTGCCCTTGATGTCCCACACCGCGATATCGAGCGACGACATGACATGGCCGGCCAGCCCCGTCTGCCCGCGCGGCGCGAGCATCCAGTAAAGCCGGCTCCAAATTTCTTCGTTGCGCAGTGCATCCATACCGATCAGGGCGCGGCCGGCCGCGGTGTTGACGATATAGGCCACCGCATTGGTATCCACGATGGCGGTGATGCCGGTGCCGATGGTGCCGTTTTCGGTCTCGATCTCGGTATAACAGGCGCTCCCGCCCATCGTCTTCTTCACCCCGCCATAATTGAAATCGCCACGAGTGAAGAGTGCGGAAGCCGTAACCCGCTTGATCTTAAAGCCGGTCTTGCCGGCATCCAGATCGGCGTCGGCGGCGCTGCGCCCCTGGGCGTGGGCTGCCAGGCTTTGCGAAAGCGCGACCGCAGCGACGCTGCCGCCGGCCAAACCCTGAAGAAATCCCCGGCGGCCCGCGAGCGCAGCGTTGTCGTCTTCTGCCATGGTGACGTTCCCCACCGCGTTTCCGCTATTCCGGAATTGCTTACGACAATGATTATGCCGAGATGTACCAGCAATATGCGCACGCCGCATCATGATGTCAATGATGGCGATCTCCGGACGAGTCACCCAGCGGGCGAACAAGCCGGGCGCCTGGTTTTGCTGCATGCGGCAATACCAGCTCCGGCCGGGATTTCGCTTTCGCCGCGATCGGCTGACGGTTTCGATCCGGCGGTGCCGATTCTGGGTGCCTTGGGCGCCGTTTCGTTCGACCAAAGCGGCGGTGAAGATGCACACGCTGCTGGACCTATGCGGCAACATTTCCAGCTTCATTCACATCAGCGACGGCAAGCGCCACGACGTCAACATTCTCGATCAGCTGATCCCGCAAGCCGGGGCGTGCTCAATTTCTCCCGGAGCCTCTACGAGTTCCTCCAGAATCTGAGCCTCAACCTGATTGTGTTCGAATAACGTTAGGACAGGCGTGATGCTAATGTATTATGGGTTGCGCAACAGCGTATTCGCGCAGGGGGGACTGAGATGCAGCGCAGGACATTTTTCGCGGGCGCGGCGGCTCTGGCGGCCGGCGCCGCACTGCCCGACCCGGGGAAGGCACAGACCGCAACCCCGGCCGCGCAGTGGCGCGCCAGGACATGGTGTTCGGCCATTGGGACTGGGGCATGGAGGTGGTCGAGCGCGTCGCCTCGCCCAACGTCAAGCTCCTGTGCGACATCTACCATCTGCAGATCATGGACGGCGACGTGACCTTTCGCCTGAAGCGAGACATCAGCCACATCGGCCACATCCACGTGTCCGGCGTGCCGTCCCGCAATGAGATCGATGCGCGCCAGGAGCTGAACTTCCACATGATCGCCCAGACCATCGCCGACCTCGGCTTCCAGGGCTACGTCTGCCACGAATGGCGCCCCACGCCGGGCTCCGACCCGGTGCAGGACATCGCCGAATGCATGGCGATCCTGGACGTTTAGGACTGACCCGTCGTCCGCCAAGTGATCGCCCTTGTCCACCGGCTTGTGCTTCGCATCCATCGAAAGCATCGATCAGGTCAGACGGGAAGAACGTGGTGTGCGGAGTCCTGACATCTCTATTTGTCTATTTGCAGCAAGAGGCCATTTGTTGCATAGTAGTGCCGCTCGAAGCGTTGTCAGCGAGCAACGTTGATAAGC
>JBOHKF010000213.1:0-2453 GCA_050729015.1 Rhizomicrobium sp.
GCCTGCCGTTCCCTGCGGGGCCTCGACGACCCCTCCAAAGTCCGTATCGAACAATTCACCGACCAGAGCTCCGGAGATAGTGGTGTCGTTGGTGTTGCGGCCGAGCGCCGGGCTTTGCTGGACCGGGACTTTGAGCGCGGCGGCAATGCTGGCGAGACTTCCGTCCTTGCGCGCCTGAGCGGCAAGGCTTTGGGCCTTGGCAGCGGTGGCCTTGGCTTTCTCTTCGGCGGTCCAGGCCGCAAGGGCATCGGCCCGCACCTGGTCTAGCGACTTCAGTTTGGCGGGTGTCACGCCGTCCACTTTAACCGCGTAATAGGCGCCGCTCTTGGCTTGGAAGGGGTCGGTGTCGTCGCCGACATCCTGGCTGAAGGCGGTCGAGAGGAATTCGGGATCGGGCGGAAGGTCGGCGATCTTTTCGCCGTCGGGCCCAAACCCACGGCGGTCCGCCTGGGCGATCTTTGCGAAATGCATCCCGGTTTTCGTGGCGGCCTCGGCGATATCGGCGCCGCCCGACCGGGCGTCCTCAAAGGCATTGACCATGTCGGTGATTTTGGCGCCGGCCAGTTGCAAGGCCAATTCCTTGCGGATCTGGTCGGTGACCTCTTCCAGGCTGTGGGAGACGGCGGGGGTGATCTTGGTCACACGTAAGAGCACGTAGCCGCTGATCGCGCCCTTGACAGGCTGGCTCACTTGATCGAGCGGAAGCGAGAAGGCGACATCCGCCCGCGGCGCGTCGGGGATATCCGTCTTGGCGAGGCTGCCAAGCGACAGGTCGGCGGCCGCGATGGCCTGCGCCTTCGCCAGCGCTTCGAATGTCATGGACCCGGACGCGACCTTGTCGCGCGCCGCTTTGGCCTCGGCCAGCGACGGAAACTCGATCTGTTGGATATCGCGTTTTTCCGGCACCATATAGTTCGAGAGGTGATCCTTGTAATAATCGGCGATCATTTTGTCGCTGACGCTGACCTGGCTCGTCACGTCCTGGGGCGCGATCCAGGCATATTCGAGGGCGCGATATTCGGGAGTCGAGAAACGGCCCGGGTTCGCCTTCACGTAAGCGGCCAGCACCTGGTCGGGCGGTGGCGCGATGGGCCCAACCGAATCCGGCGAGACGATCACATAGTCCACGGCCCGCTCTTCTGTCACATAAAGAAACAGGGCCCCGGCATAGCCTTCCGGAATCCGGAATCCGGCCTCGACGGCGCCGGTGAGTTGGGCCCTGGTTTCGTCGTCACGCATCGAGTCCAGAAAGCCTTGCTCGGAGTAGCCGGCATTTCCGACGATCTGCAGGAACAGCTGATGGTCGAACTGGCCGCTCCCCCCCTTGAAGGCGGGAAGGGCGCGAACCTCCTGCGCAAGCACCGCGTCGGTTGTCGTGAGGTTGAGCCGGGCCGCCATGGTGTCGAGGGCGGTGCGGCTGATCAGCCGCTGCAACTCTTCAGGCCCGATTCCCATCTTTTGCGCCATGTCCGGCGTGATCTGGACGCCCATCTGCTGGCCCTGGTTGCGCAAAAGGTTGCGATAGTCGCGGGAGAAATCCTGGGCGGAGATTTCGACCGATCCCACGGTCGCCAGAGCGTCCGAGCTTTGCCCGGTGAAGACGTCGGCGATACCCCAAACGATGAAGCTCAAGGCCAGCGCCCCCATCAGAATCGAGGCCATCCACGACCGCGATAGCTGGCTCATCCATTGAATCATGTCGCCTGTCCACGGGTTTTAGAAAATGGCGGCGGATGATAGGGAGGGGGGAATTGAAGGGCAAGCCGAGGATCGGAAGGGGAGCGCGTATTGCGTCAACTGGTAGCCGGAAACTGGAAAATGCATGGGCTCGAGAGGGATCTTGCGGAACTTGAGGCCCTCAGGAGAGGCCTTGGTCCCGCGATTGCCTGCGACGTGGTGGTCTGCCCACCTGCCAGCTTGGTCGCAAGAGCCCAACAGGTGGTCAACGGACGCTTCGCCATCGGCGCCCAGGACTGCCATCAGGACGCTTTTGGAGCCTTTACCGGGGACATATCGGCCGAAATGCTGAAAGACGCAGGCGCCACCTGGGTCATCGTGGGTCACTCGGAGCGCCGGCGCCATCACGGGGAAAGCGACGGCATGGTCGCCCTCAAAGCCCGGGCCGCATGGCGCGCCGGGCTTGGCGCCATCATTTGCATCGGCGAGACGGAAAGCGAGCGCGACAACGGGCAGGCGGACCAAATCTGCCGCGACCAGATCGCGGGCAGCGTACCCTTTGATGCCCGCAGCGCGACGACGGCGATGGCCTACGAGCCGGTCTGGGCCATCGGAACCGGACGAACCGCCGGCGCCGACGAAATCGCCGCCACCCATCGCCATGTCAGGCAATGCCTGATCGCGCATTTGGGACCGGAGGGGGAAAGGATGCGCATTCTTTACGGCGGTTCGGTGAATCCCGCCAATGCCGCGGCGATCCTGTCGCTCGATTCGGT
>JBOHKF010000214.1:0-2820 GCA_050729015.1 Rhizomicrobium sp.
GTCCAACATCGGCGCCATTGAAGACGGCGACCTCACGCCGCAGCACACCGAGAAGCTGGCGCAGCAACTGGGCGTCACCGAGCGGGAGGTGACGGAAATGAATCGCCGCCTGTCCGGACCGGATTCCTCGCTCAATGCGCCCCTGCGCTCGGAATCGGAAAACGAATGGCAGGACTGGCTGACCGACGACACCATGGACCAGGAGACGCGACTCGCCGAGCGTGAGGAGCGGGGCGACCGTCACGAAGCGCTGGCCGAGGCGCTGGACACGCTATCCGAGCGCGAGCGCGACATTATTCAGGAGCGGCGGCTCAAGGACGAGCCGGCGACCTTGGAAGACCTATCCCAGAAATATGGCGTAAGCCGGGAGCGGGTGCGCCAGATCGAAGTGCGCGCCTTCGAGAAGCTCCAGGCCGCCATGCAGCCCAGGCGTCTCGCAGCCATTGCTTGATCGGGCCCTGACGTTGGTGCAGGTCTTGGGCCGTTCCGCCAGCGGGGCGCTTGCGAAACTGACCCGGACCTCGGCCTTGCCGATTCCCGTTGCAGTTCCTCGGCGGTCAAGCGAGCAATAATTCTCGATAGAAGTCGGCGATGAAGCTCAAGCTCTGGCAAGTGGACGCGTTCGCGGGGGCCCTGTTCGAGGGCAACCCCGCCGCCGTCGTGCCTCTCGACGCCTGGCTCGAACCCCGGCTGATGCAAGCTATCGCGGCCGAGAACAATCTGGCCGAGACCGCGTTCTTCGTCCGACGCGAGACGGGGCGCTACGATCTGCGCTGGTTCACGCCCAGATCGGAAGTCGATCTCTGCGGGCATGCCACGCTCGCCAGCGCCTATGCGGTTTTCCGATTTCTCGAACCGAACCGGGAAGCCCTCCGCTTTGACACGCGTTCGGGCGAGCTTTTCGTCAGGCGCAGGGCGGGCGATCTCATCGCCATGGCGCTGCCTTCTGCCGGATCGAAACCTTTTCAGGCGCCGGCCGGCTTTGCGAAAGAACTGGCAACGGTGCTGGCTGCGCCCCAGCCGGTGGAACTGCATTTCTGCGAAAAGGGCGGCGGCGGCAGCACCTCGCTGCTGGCGCTCTGGCCATCGCCCCAGGACATCCGCGCGCTTGCGGCAAGCCCCCCTCTCGAATCCCTGCTTCTTCAAGCCAATGCCGCCTCGCTCATCGCCACCGCGCCGGGAGACGAAGGCTACGACTTCGTGTCGCGATTCTTCGCTCCCCAACTCGGAATGCCGGAAGACCCGGTAACCGGCTCCGCCCACAGCGTCCTTGCACCCTTCTGGGCAAGACGGCTCGACAGGAAGACGCTCAAGGCGCGCCAGCTATCGCCGCGCGGCGGCGATCTTCTATGCGAGGTTGCAGGCGACGGGCGCGTGATCCTGGAGGGACGGTGCCTGCTTTATCTTTCGGGCGACATTGAAGTCTGAATTGAAGTGACATTGCACAAGGCTAATGCCGCGGTTTTAGACTGCGCCTTGTCTTTCCCATAGGCTCGTCCTCGGCATCGAGGCCCTCGCGCGCATCGGAATCGTCGACGATTCCCTCGTCGAACAGCGACAGGCCGTCCTCCAGATAGTCGCCGAGAAGCGGCAGGCCCAGCAGATATTCGGCGGTACGCTTCCGGTGCTCGCTGCGCGCGGTATCGAGCGCCGCGCGCCATTCCGAGAATTCGTAGGTACCGCGTCCCAGCCAGGCCAGCGCCACAAGCTGCACGCGTTCTTCCTCGCTCAACTCGCGGATCGCGCCCACAAGCTCCTCGCGTACCGGATCGCAGCCCTTGTCGGTGAGCACATCGGTGTTGGCGTCGTCGGTGGGGTTGGAACCTTCGTCAGGATCGCTGTCGCTTTCCTTCACGTCATATTCGCGCGCCTTCAGGATGATGAAGCCGAGCTTGTCAGTGGGAATATCCAGCCGGGGAACGGACCTGGCCATGTCTCAATTCCGGATTAACGACGCTTTCGCTAAAACGCCTATGGCGCCATCTGTTTCCGGAAAAGCGGTTGACGCGCCGATTTCCCCTCCCTATACCGGCGTTGGGCCACGCCTCCCCAACGAGGTGCTATCATTCTGGAAGGAATGACCTGATGACAGAAGTGAAGCGACCGGCTGTGCGTCCCGCGCGGCCTTTTTTTTCGTCCGGACCTTGCGCCAAGCGCCCCGGCTGGAACCTCCAGGTTCTCGCCCACGCCCTTCTCGGCCGTTCCCACCGTTCCAAACCCGGCAAAGCCAAGCTCAAGGACGCGATCGAGCGCACCAAGAAACTCTTGAACATCCCGGCGAATTATCGCGTGGGCATCGTGCCGGCTTCCGACACGGGCGCCATGGAAATGGCGATGTGGTCGCTGTTGGGGCCCCGGGAGATCGACATTTTCGCCTGGGAAAGTTTTGGCGAAGATTGGGTCACCGACACCGTCAAGCAACTCAAGCTCAAGGCGGAGGTGCACAAGGCGCCTTATGGCGAGCTGCCCCGCCTTCAGACCGTCAAGACCCGCGACGTCCTATTCCTGTGGAACGGCACGACGTCGGGCGTGAAGGTTCCCAATGGCAACTGGATTCCGGCCGATCGCGAAGGCATCACCATCTGTGACGCCACGTCGGCCGCTTTCGCCATGGCTCTTCCCTGGGACAAGCTCGACGTCACCACATTCTCCTGGCAGAAGGTCCTGGGCGGCGAGGCCGCGCACGGCATGCTGATCCTTTCGCCAAAGGCGGTGGCGCGGCTTGAAAGCCACACCCCCGCCTGGCCGATGCCGAAGATCTTTCGCATGAGCAAGGGCGGCAAGATTGCAGAGGGTATTTTCGAGGGCGAGACCATCAAC
>JBOHKF010000215.1:0-4985 GCA_050729015.1 Rhizomicrobium sp.
CAAAGCCCCTCAGCATCATGGACCCCTTAGCAGGCAAAGCACCTTATACCGCATCATACCGCATCCGCCGGCTTGGCGTCTTGGTCCATCCCGCCGGCACGGGTCCGACCGGCGCTGGCCGCGCGCGGCTCGCAACCATCGGATGAATAAGGACGTTTGAGTCGCGGCGCTTTCCTATCGGCGGAGCCGGGCGTAAAACGAAACAGATTCGGGAGGACTCGCATGCCCCTCTATCGCGCGCCGGTGGACGACTACCGCTTCCTGATCAAGGAATTTCTGGAAGTCGAAAAGCACCGGGACCTGCCCCAATTCGGCGAAATGGCGCCCGATCTGATTGACGATATTTTGGCGAACGCCGCCAAGATCTGCGAGGACGTGCTGCAACCGATCAACCAGTCCGGCGACGAAGAAGGCTGCCATTTCGAAAATGGCGCAGTGCGTACTCCCAAGGGCTTCAAGGAAGCTTATCACACCTATTGCGAAGGGGGCTGGGGCGGACTTTCCGCACCGGCCGAATATGGCGGCGCTGGCCTTCCCATGCTGTTGAGTATGGTGCTCTCGGAAATGGCGATGGCGGCCAACCAGAGCTTTGCCATGTATCCCGGCCTGACGGCGGCGGCCGCAAGTGCCCTGATCGCCACAGGCGCGCAGTGGATGAAGGATCATATCGCGCCAAAGATGGTTTCGGGGGAATGGGCCGGGACCATGTGCCTCACCGAGCCCGGATGCGGGACCGACCTCAGGCTGATGAAAACGCGGGCAGTGGAGCAATCCGACGGCACCTATCGCGTCAACGGCACCAAAATCTTCATCTCAGGCGGCGACCAGGACCTGACCGACAATATCATTCACATGGTGATCGCCAAGATTCCCGATGAACGGGGTCAGATCCGTGACGACCTGTCCACGATCAATTTCTTCCTGGCGCCGAAATTCCTGGTCGGCGAAGACGGAAGGGTGGGGCGCCGCAATGGCGTCGTAACCGGCGGCATCGAGCACAAGATGGGAATCAAGGGCCAAGCCACCTGCGTCCTCAACTTCGACGATGCCGTTGCATGGCGCCTGGGCCCCAAGGCGGTGCCGTCCAAGCCGGGCGAGAAACGGTCATCCTCGGCCGGCATGGCGGGCATGTTCGGCATGATGAACGCGGCACGGCTGGGTGTCGGCGTCCAAGGGATCGCCATCGGCGATGTCGCCTATCAGAATGCCTACGCCTATACCCACGAACGGCGCGTTGGCCATGCCCTGACCGGACCCAAGGAACCCGACAAGCCGGCCGACCTGGAGATCGTGCATCCCGACGTAAAGCGCATGCTCCTTCATTGCCGCTCCTTCGTTGAAGGGGCGAGGGCGCTTGCCTGCTGGACAACCTTCAACATGTCCGCTGGCGCCTCCAGCCGGGAGGATGCGCCCCAAGCACAGTTGTTGGCCGATCTGATGACCCCGGTGCTCAAGGCTTTCTGTACCGACATGGGTTTCGAAGCCGCAAACTTCGCCATGCAGTGCTATGGCGGTCACGGTTATATTCGCGACAATGGCGTGGAGCAGTTCGTTCGCGACGGGCGCATCAACCAGACCTATGAAGGCGCCAATGGCGTGCAGGCCATGGACCTTGTCGGCCGCAAATTGGGCCGCAAAGGCGGCGCCGCCCCCCTGGCGCTGTTCGCGGCACTTTCGGCGTGGCTTGCGGAGAACGAAAAGGATCAGGCGCTTTCACCCTACACCAAGGCCCTGAGGCGCGGTCTCGTGGCCTTGCAGGCCGCCACCATGTGGCTGGCCCAGAATGGCATCAAAAATCCCAACGATGCCGGGGCGGGAGCGTGCGATTATCTGCGGCTGATGGGAATTGTGATGGTCGCCTGGATGTGGGCGAGGATCGCCAAACTGGCGATGAACAAGGAGGGGCAATTCTACAAGGAAAAGCTCATCTGCGCCCGCTATTGGATGGAGCGCATGATTCCGGAATGTCCCATGCTGTTGGAGCGCATCGAGGTGGGCAGCGCAACATTGATGCAGTTCAGCTAACTCTTGTCCGCTTTCGGGCGGGCTTCCGGTTCCATCTCGAGTTCGCGGCACGCCACCTTCAGGCACTGGTCCATCTTGCGCAGGATCGCCAATTCCGATGTCACGCCCTTGGCGGACGAGAGATCGTCGCGGATGGCGGCGAACAGGCCTTGGTCCTTGCCGGTAAGACCGATCCTCATCAGACGGTCGACATAGGCTTCGCTCCTATCCCGGTCCAGGTCCAGTTCGGAAGCGGCCCAGCGCGCGAGAAGCTCGTCCCGCCTGGCAATGAGACGGAAGCGCATCTCTTCCTCGTGCGCCCATTTGGCCTCAAACGCCCTTTCACGCTGCTCGAAAAGCCTCATCGGATCGCTCCTTCAACCGGGCCGGAACCATCATCATGCCCGTTCATGAACCGCTTCTGAATCGTATGTGAAATTTCTGTTCCCCTTGGTCGGGCCTTTGCGCGACTTCGCCCAAGCAAACAATTGTGCTCAAACTCGGGCAATGACGCATTTTTGGCTTCCGTAACTTTTCGGGATGGACCCTCCCGCTCCGGCGCACCTAAAAAGTTCCTCATATTGCGAGCATCCCGGTCGCACTTCCAGCACGAATTTTCAACCGGCCTCGCGAGAAATCCGCCTGTCACCGTTCGAAGGGGGTGAAAGGGGGAGAGCAGAGCTGGGCTTGAGAAGAGCGTAGCTCCGGTTCCACGGGAACCATTTCGGCATGGCCTTAGGCGGCGGAAGCATTCCACCGGTCTTCCGCTCGCATGCCGGAATCCAATTAGCCGGCGGTGGCCGGTGCATCAAACGCGGAGATTCACTCATGGCGGCCAGCACCCTGACCTTCAGTGACAATTTCAGTTCCCTAAACCTCTGGAACGGCAGTTCGGGGACCTGGGACACCAATTATTGGTACAACCCCCTTAACGGCAATGGCGGGAGCTTGTCCTCGAATGGCGAGCAGGAGTGGTACTTAAACTCCAACGATCCTGCCACCAGCTCTGTGGTGCCATGGACCGTCAAAAACGGCATTCTCACCATTACCGGCGCCCCCGCCCCAGCTTCCATTCAGCCCCTGATCAACAACTACCAGTATACATCCGGCGAGTTGAACACCTATCACTCCTTCAGTCAGACCTATGGCTTCTTCGACGCGCGTATCGAGATGCCCGCTGGCCAAGGCCTCTGGCCTGCCTTCTGGATGATTCCGGAAAACGGTTCCTGGCCGCCCGAGATCGACATCACGGAAGTGTTGGGTAATCAACCCACCATAGACAACACCAGCGTCCACAGCGGCACCGCCAGCAGCGAGGTCAGCGTCGGCCAGGCCAACAATGTCGCCGATACTTCGACCGCCTATCACGAATATGCGGTGGATTGGACGCCCGCCACCATCACCTTCTACTACGACGGCAAGGCGGTCTATTCGACGCCGACGCCCTCCGACATGAACGTGCCCATGTACATGGAAGCCAATCTTGCGATGGGCGGCGGCTGGCCCGGCAACATCGACTCGAGCACGCCCCTGCCGGCGCAGATGCGCGTGGCGAATGTGCAGGCCTATTCCTCCAATCCTGGCACCATCGCGACACCAACGACCTTTAGCGCCGACAACACGCCGGGGCAGGTTCTGATCGGGGCACCGGGCAATGACGTGTTCAATGCGGGCACCAGCTCGGCGATCATGACCGGCGATGGGCTCACCAATACCTATATCTGGAACGCGCTTCCTACCGCTGCCGCCCAGATCACCGACTTCGACCCGGCCGTGGACATTATCAATGTGGCGGGCCTCCTCAAGTCGGTGGGGTATTCGGGATCCACTCCGTTTGGCGATGGGACCTTGAGTCTTGCCTCCGACGGCAATGGCGGCACCGACGTCGAATATAATCACAATGGCGCCAGCACCGTGATCGTGGATCTGGATAATGTCGCGACTTCGGCCGTGACCAGCTCCTCATTCGTCACCACCGGAGGAACGTCATCCGGCAGCACGGGCTCGACTGGCGGCACCGGTTCTAGCGGCTCGACCGGAAGCACGGGGTCCGATCCGGCTCTTGTGGCGAACAACACCGCCGGCCAGGTGCTGACCGCGACTGCGCCGAACACCGCGTTCCAGGCTGGATTGAGTTCGGCCGTGATGACCGGAGACGGCGGTGCCAACACCTTTGTCTATGGCGGCCTGCCCTGGAACGCGGGTCAGATCACCAACTTCAACCCGGCTGCCGACAAGATTGACGTGAGCGCCATGCTCAAGGCGGCTGGTTACACCGGCTCCAATCCATTCGGTGACGGAACCCTGAGCCTCACTTCGGATGGGAGTGGCGGCACCAACCTCACCTACAATCCGCCCGGGGCGGGCACCAACGGTCACTGGCCGATCCGCGTGGTCGATATCGATCATGTGGCGCCGTCATCACTGAATGTCGCCAATGACTTCATCACCGGAGCGACCGGCAGCTCGACCGGCCCTACCGGCGGCACCGGTTCTACCAGCTCGACGGGAGGGACCGGCTCGACCGGCGGAACCGGCTCGACCGGAAGCACGGGGTCCGATCCGGCTCTTGTGGCGAACAACACCGCCGGCCAGGTGCTGACCGCGACTGCGCCGAACACCGCGTTCCAGGCCGGGCTGAACTCGGCCGCGATGACCGGAGACGGCGGTGCCAACACCTTTGTCTATAGCGCCCTGCCATGGAACGCGAGCCAGATCACCAACTTCAATCCGGCTGCCGACAAGGTTGACGTGAGCGCCATGCTCAAGGCGGCCGGTTACACCGGCTCCAATCCATTCGGCGACGGAACCCTGACCCTCACTTCGGACGGGAATGACGGCACCAACCTCACCTACAATCCGCCCGGGGCCGGCACCAACGGTCACTGGCCGATCAGAGTGGTGGATATCGATCATGTGGCGCCGTCATCACTGAATGTCGCCAATGACTTCATCACCGGAGCGACCGGCAGCTCGACCGG
>JBOHKF010000216.1:0-2258 GCA_050729015.1 Rhizomicrobium sp.
CTCTATGAGCGCGATTGTTCGATCCAGCGCCGCAACCAAAAGGTCATCGAGCGCGCCCCCGCGCCCTATCTAGATCCGGTGACGCGTGACGCGCTGTGCGAGGCGGCGCTGAAGATCGCCCGCGGCACCGATTATGTGGGAGCGGGCACGGTCGAATTCCTGCTCGATGCCGATAGCGGAAAATTCTATTTCATCGAAGTCAATCCCCGCATCCAGGTCGAGCATACGGTGACCGAAGTCGTCTGCCAGCTCGACATCGTTAAGGCGCAAATTCGCATCGCCGAGGGCGGGCGGATCGGGGTTCCAGGCGCCGACGGCGGTTACGAGACCGGCATTCCTCCGCAGGAAGCGATCGTCAGCCGCGGCCACGCCATCCAATGCCGCATCACCACCGAGAATCCGGAAAACGCCTTCATTCCCGACTATGGCCGCATCATCGCCTATCGGGGTGCCACCGGCTTCGGAATCCGCATTGACGGGGGTACGGCGTATTCGGGCGCTGTCGTCACCCGCTTCTACGATCCGCTTCTGGAAAAGGTCACCGCCTGGGGCCCCACGCCGTCGGAAGCGATCGCCCGGATGGACCGGGCCTTGCGTGAATATCGCATCCGCGGCGTCGCCACCAATCTGGCCTTTCTGGAAGCCGTGCTGGCCCACCCCAAATTCCGCGCCAACGATTATACCACCCGCTTCCTCGATGAGACGCCGGAGCTGTTTCATGTGCCGGCGCGCCGCGACCGCGCCAGCAAGCTCCTGACCTATATCGGCGACGTCACGGTCAACGGCCATCCCGAAACCAGGGGGCGGGCACGCCCGCCTTCCGATGCCCGAACGCCGGCACCGCCGGCTTTTCCCGGGCCGGCCGCCGCCGGCGTCAAGCAGCTTTTCGACCGTCTGGGCGCCGAGACATTCGCCAGCTGGATGAAAGACCAGACACCGGTGCTCGTCACCGACACCACCATGCGCGACGCGCACCAGTCTCTGCTTGCCACGCGCGTGCGCACTTACGACCTCGCCGCCATCGCCGCGGCCTCCGCCAAGGGCTTGCCGCAACTTTGGTCGCTGGAATGCGGGGGCGGCGCCACCTTCGACGTCGCCATGCGTTTTTTGAGCGAGGACCCGTGGGAGAGGCTCGCCAAGATTCGGGAGAAGGTGCCGAACCTTCTCGTTCAAATGCTGCTGCGCGGCGCCAACGGGGTCGGTTACACCAACTATCCGGACAATGTGGTGAAGGCATTCGTGGCCCGCACCGCGCAGGCGGGGATGGATCTGTTCCGCATTTTCGATTGCCTCAACTGGGTCGAGAACATGCGGGTCGCGATCGATGCGGTAGGGCGTTGCGGAAAACTGGCCGAGGGTGCGATTTGCTACACCGGGGACATCTTCGATCCTGCCCGGGCCAAGTACGATGTCGCCTATTACGTCTCGATGGCCAAGGCGCTGGAAAAAGCCGGCTGCCATATCCTGGGGGTGAAGGACATGGCGGGATTGCTCAAGCCCGCCCAGGCCCGGGTGCTTATCGGAGCGCTTAAAAGCGAGATCGGCCTTCCCATTCATCTTCACACCCACGATACGTCGGGCATCGGTGGGGCCACGGTGCTGGCCGCCATCGACGCCGGCGTCGATGCCGTGGATGGCGCGATGGACGCCATGTCGGGTACCACCTCGCAGCCCTGCCTGGGCTCGATCGTGGAAGCCCTGCGCCATACGCCGCGCGATCCCGGCCTCGACCCCGAAGCCATTCGCCGGATCAGTTTCTATTGGGAAGCGGTACGCACCCAGTATGCGGCGTTCGAAAGCGACCTCAAGGCGGGAGCCTCCGAAGTCTATCTGCATGAGATGCCGGGCGGCCAATTCACCAATCTCAAGGAGCAGGCACGGTCGCTTGGACTGGAGACAAGCTGGCACGAGGTGGCCAAGGCCTACCGTGCCGCCAACGATCTTTTCGGAGATATCGTCAAGGTGACCCCTTCCTCCAAGGTGGTGGGCGACATGGCATTGATGATGGTGGCCCAGGGCCTCACCAGCGAGGACGTGCTCGATCCCGGGCGGGACATGGCGTTTCCGGCTTCCGTGGTCGCGATGTTGCGGGGAGACCTCGGACAGCCGGTGGGCGGTTGGCCCAAAGCGTTGCAGGCGAAGGCGCTCAAGGACGCCAAACCGATCACCGTGCGGCCGGGCGCCCAGCTTCCGGCGGCTGACATGGTGGCGGCCGCAAAAGAGGCGGAAGCCAGGATTGGCCGGCCGCTCCAGGAAAG
>JBOHKF010000217.1:0-3775 GCA_050729015.1 Rhizomicrobium sp.
GGCAAGCGCAAGGGCAGCAAACGCGACTAGCGAAAGCGGCAAGGCCCAGCTCTTGGGAAGGCGCGGCAACCACAACCCCAGCACATCGAAATAGACGGCATCACCCCCTTTCAGCCGCGCAAAATCCGTTTTCGCCAACTGGCTCAATACGCCAAGCGCCGATTCGCCCTGGCTCTGGAGCGCTCCGGGGTCGAGATTTTCGCGGCGATCGCGCGGGGTGTGATATTGGGCGACGTCTCCCACGAAGGAAAAATTCAGGCCGGTGAAGCCGGCTTGAAGGAAAGGGGTGAGGTCGGTGTCGTTGGGCAGGACTTTATAGATCTCCGCATAGAGCGAACTGGTCGCCAGATGGGCAACGGCGCGGGCATAAAGAGCCACCAGGGCGCTGTCGCCAGGACTGGTCTGAAACAAGAAACTGCGACCCTCATTGCCGCGTGCTTCCAAGTTTATCACCACCCCTGTCTTCGCCCGCCAACCGGGATCGGCCAGGAAGGCGTTCGCGCCAAGCATGCCATCTTCTTCACCGTCAGTGAAAAGCGCGAGAATGGGATGCTCGGGGAGCGACCCTCGTGCTTTCCAGGCACGAATGGTTTCCAGAATCGTGGCCACCCCCGATTCATCGTCGGCAGCACCCGGTCCGGCCGCAACCGAGTCCATATGCGCCATCAGCGCAATGGCAGGACCAGGGCCGGGTGCCACCTGGGCGATGATGTCGGTAACGGTGGCGCAAGCGATCGTGCCCCATCGCGACTCGCCGTAACAACTCATGGCGCTGAGAGTCGAGGACTTGATTCCAAGGCGCGCCAACTCGGCCATAAGCCGGATGTGGACGGCAGCGTCCGCCCGCGAGCCGGTGGGGTGAGGCCGCTCCGGTCCCAGCAATCGCGCCAGCGTTTGGTCGGCGCGGGCTTGAGAAAACTCCCTGGCCGGCGCGAAAGGGCCAAGTGTATCGGGCCGGGATTGGCCGTAAAAGCAGAGAAGCCAAAGCGCCACAGCCAGGACGGCGACAGCTCCGTTACGCATCGCAGACGGATGGGGCGGCCCTGAGCCCGCACTTCGCTGGGAGTCGCCGGCTTTTCGCGCCCATGCCGCTCATTTCGGGAAAATCGAGGGTCAGCCCGGCCAAAGCCCGGGCGAGGAACCTTTCATAAAGGATCACGTTCCTTACCCGCAAGTTCCTGAAGGTGAGGTCCTGTCCGGACCGAGGTCATTGTTTTTCACCTTCGGGGGCGCCCGGTGCCCCCTCCACCGGGCGCTTGCTTCACGGGTCGGGGCGGACTCATTGACTTTCCAAAGTTTCTTCCTATTTTGCAATGCATCGGAAGCGGGCAGTCAATCCGGACTGCCGGGCTTGGGCGCAACGAACGCGCCCCTATCAGGAGCGTGCTACGACCCAAGTAACGAACTCCGGCGCGGAAGCCGGAACCGGCGAAGCTCTAACCAGCTTGTCCCCTTTGAGCGGCTTTGACGCGCTCGGCCTTTCCCCCGAAATCCTTCATGCGGTTGCGGACACCGGCTATACCCAGCCCACACCCATTCAGGCGCAGGGCATTCCTTATGTGCTCGCGCGCCGCGACCTGGTTGGCATTGCCCAGACGGGCACCGGCAAGACCGCAAGCTTCACTCTTCCCATGATCGAATTATTGAGCCGCGGGCGCTCCAAGGCGCGCATGCCGCGCGCGCTGGTGCTGGAACCCACGCGCGAACTTGCCGATCAGGTGGCCGAAAGCTTCAACCGCTACAGCAAACATTCCAAGCTCACCCATGCGTTATTGATCGGTGGCGTCTCGATGGACGATCAGACACGAAAGCTCGGTCGCGGCGTTGATGTCCTGATCGCGACCCCGGGCCGTCTTCTGGATCATTTCGAGCGGGGAAGGTTGATGCTCTCACAAGTCAACATCCTGGTAGTTGACGAGGCCGACCGGATGCTCGACATGGGCTTCATTCCCGATGTGGAACGCATCTGCAAGCTTCTGCCCTTTACTCGCCAGACGTTGTTCTATTCGGCTACGATGCCGCCGGAGATCCGCCGGCTGACAGAGCAATTTCTGCACAATCCCGCGCGCGTCGAAGTGGCACGCCCCGCCACCACCGCGGACAACATCGCTCAGGACCTGGTGGAAATTCCAGCCAATGATTGGGCCAAGCGCGAGGCCCTGCGCCGGCTGATAGGCGAAAACGACTCGACCCTCACCAACGCCATCGTCTTCTGCAACCGCAAACGCGATGTGGACGTGGTGGCAAAGTCCCTCGCCAAGCACGGCTTCGATGCCGCGGCCATCCATGGTGATCTCGACCAGTCGGTCCGGACCAAGACTTTGGACAAATTCCGCGCCGGCGAGCTCAAAATCCTGGTCGCGAGCGACGTTGCCGCCCGGGGGCTCGACGTCCCCAGCGTGAGCCATGTGTTCAATTTCGACGTGCCAATCCATCCCGACGATTATGTCCACCGCATCGGCCGGACCGGACGGGCGGGCCGCAGCGGCCAAGCCTATATGCTGGTAACGCCGCGAGACCGCAAATATGTGGATGCGATCGAAAAGCTTACCGGCAACACCTTGCGCCGCCGACAGATGACCGACATAGAGATTCGTCAGGATCGTTCGGCCCGGCGCGAGGAAGGGCGGGGACGCAGTGGGCGGCGCCACGTCCCACCCGACGGCAAATATCACGAACATGTGGCGGCAACAGAATCCGTGCGGGAATTGACGGGTCGGCCGGGTGAGCCGGGCGGCGTCGCCAGGGACGGCGCGCGCCCCGAACGGCCCCCTGCCGCACCTCGTCGTGAGACAAACCAGACTTCGCGCCAGGAAGGCAAGCGGCTCGTGGATAAAAGCCAGCTGCCGGCCTTCCTTTTCCGCAAAGTGCCCGTCAAGGCCCGCGAAACCCAGGATTAGCCAGGCTCTTCCGACGCCCTCGCATTTCGTCCGGACTCTTCCATTAACGCTTTCTTACCCTGCCCGAACTAGGATCGCCAACGGGCACGCGTGTGGGAAAGGCGGGTGCCGGGGGCTTGAGCCGTGTCGAATTCCGATCGCGAACAAACGCTCGCCAGAGTAGCACTCGATGTCATGAGCGAGTGCGGGGTGGTGCCGACGCCCCAGAATTTCGAGATCTTCTATCGGCATGTCGCGCGCGAAAACGAAGCCGTCAGCCGCATGATTCTCGACACCATGGCGGGGAAAAAGCCGTTCACCCCGGACCTTCTCAAGGATCTCTATGCCCGAACGCGCGGTCTGAGTGCGGTCGCCAAGGTGGGCGACGGCATGCAGTCGGTCATTACCGGCGTGCTTGCCAATTTGAACGACGCCGGTCGCGATGCCGGCGAATATTCGAGCGCCCTTTCCGCGGCGACGGGCGCCCTTGTCGGCGAACGGTCTCAGGCCGATTTGAAGAATCTGGTCAGCGGTCTCCTCGCCGCCACCCGCCACATGGAGAAACGCACCAGAAGCCTGGAAGAGGCGCTCAACAAGTCGTCTAGCCAGGTCCATGAGTTGCGTTCGGTCCTCGATAGCGTGAAGAAGGAAAACCTCACCGATCCCTTGACCCGCATCGGCAACCGCAAGGCCTTCGACGCCGCCCTGGCCGCGGCCGAGAAGCAGACCGAAGCCGGAGAACAGGTCTCGCTGCTGATTTGCGACATCGATCACTTCAAGCGCTTCAACGACACCTGGGGCCATCAGACGGGCGATCAGGTCCTGCGCGTGGTCGCCAACTGCCTTTCCGAGAACGTCAAAGGCCGCGATACCGCCGCGCGCTATGGCGGCGAGGA
>JBOHKF010000218.1:0-4458 GCA_050729015.1 Rhizomicrobium sp.
GACGAACACCTCGCCCGGCCCGAGGTCCAGGATTTCACCGGCCGGGACTCGACTGTCGGAGCAGCCGATCCAGAGATATCGGGGCGCCTGCCCGGCCGCGAGCCGCTTGAAGAAGTCCGGGTCGCGCGCCCGCATGCGATCCGACCAGGCGCGATTGCGGGCCTTGAGGCGATCGAGCATGGAGTGGGATTTAGCCGATGCGCCCGTATGGGTCAAAAGCCGTATTGGGGCCTTCGCCAAACCAGCAGCTTGACCGTAAAAAGCTGAACCACTTCGTCCTTCTGGTTCTTGGTTTCGCTCCTGAGGACGATCACCCCCCGTTCGGGACGGGAGCGCGAGGGCGTTACCTCCAGCACCTCGCTTTCGACGCGGATTTCATCGCCCGGCTTCAAGGGCTGCGGCCAGGCCAATTGTCCGCCGGTGCCGACCATCCCACCGGCGATCTTCGGCCCGCCTTCGACCTGCAAGCGCATGGAAAGGGCGGCGGTGTGCCAGCCGCTGCCGACGAGGGTGCCAAAGAAGCTTTCCTTGGCTGCCAGTTCGTCCAGATGAAAGGGCTGAGGGTCATAGTTTCGGGCAAAGGCCTTGATCTCCTCCGCCGTGACCCGGTGCGGGTGAGTGACAAACCGTTGGCCCACGAATACGTCCTCAAGATAGAGCGGTTCGCTCATCGAAGCCTCCCTCGCCGGCAGCAGAGACGGCAACGCCAGGGCGCAGGCAATCTTTTTTTGTGGAAGGGAAGCGGTGCTTGTTCTTGATCCATGGCCGGGGAACAATCAAAAGCCTCGCCCGTTCATGCTGGGCAATAGAGCAATTCGAGGAAAGCTGCGACGCGGTTTTCCGAGACCGGATTATGATCGGCCAGAACTTGGCAAAATCCATTTCAATGGAGCGATCCATGGCGAAAGCAAAGACAACGAAACGGTCCAAGCCTCCGAGGGCGAGGACCGCCGGCACCAAGAAAGCCTCTGCGAAAAGCGGCGCGGCTGCGGCGCGCAGACCGACTGGGAAGACCAAAGGCATGCCCGCGAAAGCCAAGACCCGGCGGCCAAAAAAAACCGCCCGGAAACGGCCAAAGGCGGCGTCGCCCGGCAGCGGGCGGGTCATCGGCGAAGGCGACTACGCGGCTTCGCGCCGCTTCCTGAAAGACCAGGGCGATTTCGTCAAACGTCATGCGGCGGAGATTCCCGCCCTGGGCGAAGCCGCCGAAAGGGCCCTGGAAGGACCTGAAGGTAAGGCGTTGCGCGCTGCCGAAGAGCAAGCCCGCCGCCATTCCAGGGCCTAGCGTCGGCCCCTCAGCCCTCGTTTCGCCGCGATCCTCTTTTCTCCTCGCTGGCCGCAGCGGGAAGGGGCAGGGTTGGCGCATGAGGCAGAATTGAAGCGGCTTGTCCTGATCGTCGGCGCGGGTGCGCTGCTGGCACTGGGGTTGGGCACGGTTCTGCTGCGCCAGCGCCTGGCCGGAGAAGCGACCGAGGCCTATTTCCGCCAGCACGGCATCGCTTCCGAAATCAAGATTGGCACCTTGAACTTTTCGGGCCTCACCGGCCGTGTGGCGCTGGGGCCGGCATCGGCGCCGGATTTCGCCGCGCGGGTGGAATTGGGTTTCGATCGGCGCTTCTGGATACCGCGCGTCATCGAAGTGCATCTTACCGACGCCGTGGTGCGGGCGCGGCTGACATCGGACGGCCGGGTGGTGCTGCCGGCGCTGCAGGACTGGATCGAGTCGCTGGCGCGCGGTGGGGGCCGCTCGCGCTTCGTGAGCGAAGATCTGTCGGTGACGCTATCCGACGCGCGGCTGTTGCTGGCGACGGGGGGCGGCACCGTCGAAATGATTGGCGATGCCCGGCTGCTGAAGAACAAGCCGCAATCGCTGCGCCTGCGGGTCCTGCCGTGCATTATCGCAATTCAAGGCACGACATTGCGGGTGGCCGCCGCCAATCTCCGCCTGGACGCGTTGGGCAATGGTTACGGCCTTTCCGCACATGTCGCGGGCGACATTGCGGCCAAGAATTTTTCGCTGCGCGGAATGGCGGCGGATCTGGTGGCGCAACATTTGCGCCTGAGCGCGCAAGGCGTTGGCGTCGACACGGCAGTCGCCTCTCTCTCCTTCGGCCATGTGCAAACCGGCGGTGTTGCATTGGCGCCGCTTGACCTGGTGCTGACCGCGCGCAACGCGCGCGGCACCTACCATGGCGATGCCGCGGCAACGCTGACCTGGACCGCGCAAGCGACCGTCGGTTCCAATCTCCTGACGCGCTACCCGGAGCTGAAATCGGATCCCGTTTTGGCCAACACGCTCGGCGCCAATCTGGCGCGTGTCACCCTGACCGGATCGGCCGACATTGGCCGGAAAGACGGTGTTTGGAATGTGCGCCTGACCGCACCGGCAACCCTCTCGGGCACGAAGGGGGGCGCCTTGCGCCTGAGTGCGCTCACTTTTTCCGGCACGGAAAAAGCCTGGCGCGCCAAACTCGCCGCCGATCTCTCCGGCCCCGGCCTGCCGCGGCTGACATTTGCCTCCGGCAATCTGACGGCAGATGCCGACGGCGTTTCCGGCGATGCCGATCTCGGCGCCAGGCTGGATCTCTTCAGCCTCAAGGGTTTGGCGGGTACGCTGCATGGCAGACTAAATTATCGCCACGGCCGGTTCGCCTTCGCGCTGTCGCGTTGCGCCCATTTAACCCTGGCCGCCATGGCCACCATGGCGCGCGATGCTTCGGCCACACTATGCCCCGCCGCCGCACCCCTCTTCGCGTGGAATGCGCAAGGCTGGCGCGCCGAAGGCTTGGCGCGAAATACCGACATTTTTCTGCCCGCCGCCGATGCGCAACTGCGCAATGCCTCGGGACATTTCGTGTTCACGGCGTCCACGGGCAAGGTTCTTGCGGGCGACGTCGCCATCGCCTCGATCACGCTTGCCGACCGCGCCAAAATGCTGCGCTTCCATCCCTTGCAAGGCGTCGGCCAAATCCATGCCGCCGGCGGGGTGTGGAGCGGCAGGTTCAAAGTCGCCGATGCCGAAAATCACGCCTTGGGCGATGTCACGTTCCGTCATGTCTTGGCCAGCGGCAGCGGCGAAGCTACCATCGCCGCACCGCATCTGACCTTCGCCACCAATGGCCTGCAGCCGGCCGGCCTTTCGCCGCTTCTGGTCAAGCTGGTACGGGCCGACGGCGAAGTGGATTTTTCCGGCCACCTCGCCTGGACGCGCAAGGGCTTCACCAGCGACGGCAAGCTGGCCATCGCCAAGCTGGATTTCCAGACGCCCCTGGGCCGCGCCCATGCGCTTTCCACTCGCATCGTTTTTTCCTCGCTCTTGCCGCCCGTCACCGCCGGCGGCCAGGGGCTTAAAATCGCCAAGATCGACTGGGCCCTGCCGCTCGGCGCGACCGAGATAAATTTTGCCTTCTCGCCCGGGGCGATCTCGATCCTGGGTGCCAGAGCCGGGATTGCGACCGGCACCATCGCCGTGGATCGCTTCGCTCTCAACCCCGGCGGACCGACAGCGAGCACTCTGCGCCTGGATAAAATCGATCTGGCGCCGGTGGTCGCCGCCTTTAATCTCGGCGGCAAGGTGAAGCTGACCGGCATCGTCTCGGGTAGCTTGCCGTTCAGCTTCGGGCCGGAGGGTTTTCACATTCATGACGGTCGGATAGCCGCGTTGGGGCCGGGGCGGCTTTCCGTCGACCGGAGTGTGTGGGGCGCGAGCGGCCAGAACGCCAATGCGGTGCAGGATTTTGCCTATCAGGCGCTGGAAAATCTCGCCTTCGACCAGATGAGCGCGCAGATCGACAGTATCGCCGGCGGCAGGCTGCAGATCGTCTTTCATATCAAAGGCAAGAGCGATCCGCCGAAGCCGCAAACCGCCGATCTTGCCATTATCGACCTCCTCAATGGCACCAGCTTTCAAAAACCGATTCCCCTGCCCAGCGCAACGCCGGTGGATTTGACGTTGGACCTTTCCCTTAATTTTGACGAACTCTTGAAGTCCTATGCTCAGGCATGGTCAAACCAACTGGGCCGGGCGGAAGGGAACCCACCATGAGCCGCAAATTGCGAGCCGTTCTGTGCGGCGTAGCCCTTTCGACTGCGACCCTGGCCTGCACCCCTACCATCCGGGTGGAGGTGGCGCCGATCAATATCTACGCCAAACTGGATGCCGATGTGCGCATCCGCCTGGACAAGCAAGTCCAGAGCGCGATCGCGCAGAATCCCGATCTGTTCTAAGCGAAGGAGCGACGATGCGCAAAATCCTGCTGGCGGCGATGCTGGCGATGCCAATAGCGGTGATGCCGATGCTGGCGCGGCCGGCCTTCGCCGATCTCGCCGGCGACAAGGTTGCGGTCGATGCCGCCAAGGCGGCCGGCAATGTCGGCGAACAGGGCGACGGGTATCTCGGTTTCGTACACGGTTCGGCCGATGCCGCGACGACCCAGGCGGCATCGACCGCAACCTTGT
>JBOHKF010000219.1:0-3634 GCA_050729015.1 Rhizomicrobium sp.
CCAGCATCACCGTGACGCGGTCGCCGCACAAGGGATTGTATCCCTCGGCCTTGTGGGTGGCATGTTCCAGCGGCCCGAAATGGCGCGGATGGCGCGAATGATCGAGGATGACCTCCTGGTAAAGCTCTTTGAGCGCCTGATCCATTCCTAACCCAAAATTGCCCTCGCCTTGGCGAGCCCGTCCATCAATTGATCCACATCCGTCCGACTATTGTACAACGCGAAACTGGCGCGGGTGGTTGAGGCGAGCCCGAACCGTTCCATCAAGACCTGAGCGCAATGATGCCCGGCCCTGACCGCGACTCCTTCACGGTCCAGGACGGTAGCCAGGTCATGGGCATGCATCCCCACCGCCTCGAAAGACAGGATCGCGCCCTTGCCGCTCGCGTCACCGATCACGCGGAGCCAACTGAAGTCCTTGATGCGCTCCCGCGCGTAGGCCAGAAGATCCTGCTCATGCGCCTTAACCGCCGCGCGGTCTAAGCCGGAAAGATATTCGATCGCCGCCTTCAACCCCACGGCCTCGATGATCGGCGGCGTGCCAGCTTCGAACCGGGCGGGCGGGTCGGCATAGGTGATGTCTCCACGGGTCACCTCGCGGATCATTTCGCCTCCGCCGTTGAAGGGGCGCATGACCTTAAGATGCGCCCGCTTGGCGTAGAGCACGCCAATTCCGGTCGGCCCATAAAGCTTATGCCCGGTCAGAGCATAAAAATCCACGTCCAGCGCCTTGACGTCCACTATCTCGTGCACCGCTGCCTGGCAGCCGTCGGCCAGCACTGGCACGCCCTTGGCATGGGCGCGCGCCACGATCTCGCCGAGTGACGTCACCGTGCCGAGCACATTGGACATGTGGCTGATAGCGACGAATTTCGTTCTTGGTCCGATCGCGGCATCCACGGCCTCGACATCCAGGCTGCCATCCTCGCCCACATCCACCCATTTGAGCTGTGCCCCCTGGCGTTCGCGCAGGAAATGCCATGGCACGATGTTGGAATGGTGTTCCATTACCGACAGCACAATCTCGTCGTCCGGCCGGATCAGGGGCGCCAGGAAGCTGTAGGAAACCAGGTTGATCGCCTCGGTCCCCCCCTTGGTGAAGACGACCTCGTCCTCACGACCCGTATTGAGGAATTTCGCCACCGCGCGGCGGGCCGCTTCATAGGCGTCGGTGGCCTCGGCGGACAGATAATGGACGCCACGATGGACATTGGCGTATTGGCTTTCGGCAAAGAGGCGCATCGCTTCCAGCACGCGCCGAGGCTTTTGCGCGGAGGCGCCGCTATCCAGATAGGCGAGGCGCTTGCCATAGACCCTGCGCCCCAGAAGAGGAAAGTCGGCGCGGGCCGCCTCGTCATCGAAAGCCGGAACAAGTCTGGCGGGCGCTGTCATGCGGTCACCTTGTCGAGCGCGGCGCTCACCTGGCCGCGCACCGTTTCGCGCAGCTCCGTGTCGGCCACCTGCGCCACCGCATCCTCCAGGAAGGCGTGGATCAGAAGATGCCGCGCCTCCTTTTCCGAAATACCTCGGGCGCGCAGGTAGAACAGGGAATCGGCGTCCAGATCACCCACCGCCGCGCCGTGGGCGCATTTGACATCGTCGGCCAGGATTTCCAGTTCGGGCTTGATATCCGCTTCGGCGCCATCGCCCAAAAGCAGCGCCTTTGCGGTTTGGCGGCTATCCGACCCCCCGGCCAGCGGGGCCACCGTGATCTTGCCCTGATAGATGGCTTGGGCCTGGGAACCTACGACCTGCCTGAACAATTGGCTCGATGTGGTTTTCCCCGCCTGGTGCAAGATGTGGGTGGTAACGTCGGCATGCGCCGCCGCGGCAAGAACCGTCACCCCAGACAAATGCGCTTCCCCGCCCTCGCCTTGAAGGGCAACGGACAATTCAAGACGCGAAAGCCTTGCACCAAAGCAGGCGAAATGCGCGCGATAGCGGGCCTCGGCGGCGAGGGTCATGAACACTTCCTCGACCTGAACGGCCGATGACCGCGGCGCCAGGCGCACATGGTCGAGCGACGCTCCGCGGGCCAGCACGATTTCAAAGCCCATGTTCCGGGTTTCTTGCCCATGAACACGCTCCAGCAAAGTGAGCCGGGCGCCTTCTTCCAGCACCAGAAGCGCACGCACATGCCCCTGGCCCCTGACATCGAGCGTAAGCGGGGTGGAGACATTCACGTCCTTCGCTACCTTCAAGGCGATGCCACCCCTGGCCTTGGCCAGCGACACCGAACTCACCGCGTTGTCGCCGAGCTTGCCATAGTGGCGCGCGACCCACGCCGGCCTTTGCGGGTCATCGAGAGCGAACACTGCGATTCCCGGACAGACCGGCCCCGCATCCGCCCGCGCGGCATCCTCGCCGAAGCCGCGGTCGCCCAGGGCGCGCGCGAGGTCGGAATATTTCCATTCTTCAACCCGGCGGGTGGGGAGCATCAGCGTCATGCCGCATCCTTGACGATCTTTTCGTAGCCCTTGGCTTCCAACTCCAGCGCCAATTCCTTGCCCCCCTCGGCCACGATCCGTCCCTTGGCCAGGACGTGGACGCGGTCGGGAACGACATAATCCAACAACCGCTGATAATGGGTGATAAGAAGTATGGCGCGCTCCGGCGCGCGCTGCGCATTCACGCCTTCCGCGACCAGCCGCAGCGCGTCTATATCGAGACCGGAATCCGTCTCATCCAGGATTGCCAGCCGGGGCTCGAACAGAGCCATCTGCAGAATTTCCAGGCGCTTCTTCTCGCCGCCGGAAAATCCCACATTCAAGGCCCGCTTGAGCATCTCCTCGGAGATATTGAGCGCCGCGGCCTTCTGCCTGACCGTCTTGAGTACGCCAACCGCATCCAACTCCGTCTCGCCCCGGCCGCGCCGCTGGGCGTTGAGCGCGCTCTTGAGGAACATCATGGTGGTGACCCCGGGAATCTCCACCGGATATTGCATGGCGAGAAAAACGCCCTTGGCAGCGCGTTCTTCGGGCGCCAGCGCCGCCAGATTCTCGCCATCATAAACCACGCTGCCCTCGGTGATCTCATAACCGGCGCGGCCGGCCAGCACATAGGACAAGGTGGACTTGCCCGAGCCGTTAGGACCCATGATCGCGTGGGTTTCACCCTTCCCGACGCGAAGGGAAAGACCCTTGAGTATTTCCTTGCCGGCCACTTCGACGTGAAGATTGGTTATTTTCAGCATGTTTCAGCCCACCGAACCTTCGAGCGAGAGTCCCACTAATTTCTGCGCCTCGACGGCGAACTCCATGGGAAGCTGCTGCAACACCTCCTTGCAAAAGCCATTGACGATCAGGGCGACCGCTTCTTCCTGGCCCAAGCCGCGCTGCAGGCAATAGAAAAGCTGGTCCTCGGCAATCTTGGAGGTCGTCGCTTCGTGCTCGATCCTGGCCGTGGAATTGCGGCTTTCAATATAAGGGACGGTATGGGCGCCGCACTCCCCTCCGATCAAAAGCGAGTCGCATTGGGTGACGTTGCGGGCGTTCTGGGCCTTACCATAAACGCTCACCAATCCACGATAGGTGTTCTGGGCTTTGCCGGCGCTTATGCCCTTGGAAATGATGCGTGAGCGGGTGTTGCGGCCCAGATGGATCATCTTGGTTCCGGTGTCGGCCTGCTGGAAATG
>JBOHKF010000220.1:0-2939 GCA_050729015.1 Rhizomicrobium sp.
TTCGCTGGCTTCGAAAATAGTTGGCGTTTCCCCGCGGGGGATTTCGCCGCGATAGAGCACGGCTTCGAGGATGGCGCCGGATTTGGACGGCAGTTTGCCGAGCCGAATTTCCTCCTCAGCCCACAACCGGACGCGGATGCGCAGTCGGTCGGGCTGCATCAGGTTTTCCATGAAGGTGACCTGATCGATGCAGGTAGAGAGGAAGAAGCTCGTGAATTGGGTCAGCGTCTCTTCGCTCAAATGGCCTCTGCCGTCGAGATCGTTGCGGCGCGGCAGGTCGCAGGCGGCAAGATGACCCTTATAGGCATCGACATTGCGGGCGAGACCACGCGCGATTGACCAAACACCGCCCGTGTCGAGCGCTTCTAACAGGGTGGCGTGGGACATCAGCCGCGCGACGCGGCCGTTGCCGTCGAGGAACGGGTGAATCCAGGCAAAACGGTGGTGTGCCGCCGCCACAGCAATGATCGTCTCGGTCTTGCCGAGCTTGCCGTAGACCTCTTCGAAGCGCTTCAGAAAGCGCGGCACGGCCGGTGCGCTGACGGGAATATGGCGGCCGACGGCAACATCAAGGCGGCGGTATTCACCGGGGATGACCTTGATCTTTTCTTTCGTCGCCGGGTCTTCGACCCAGAGAAGGTCTTCTGGCAGATTCTCGCAGAAGCGGGCATGGATTTCGCGGATGGCATCTGCGGTGGCGGCCCGGCGATACAGACCGCCGCTGTCGATCCATTGCTGGACGGTGATGTGCGCTTTGGCCTCCAACTGGAGGTCGCGCTTCTTGGTGTCCTTGCTGTAGTCGCCTTTGAGGGCGCGTTCGATGTCGATCGGGTGGGTGTCGTGCCCTTCGATCAGGTTGCTGTAGTAACAGTTCATCGATCGCACGAGATCGGCGAGCGAGGACAGCAGGCTTTCGGGCAGGGAGCGCCGGAAGCCGGCGCTCTTTTGTCCCAGCTCCAAAGCCAGATCGGTCAGGGGCCCCCTTTGGGACGACCCTTCGCGGATCAGCAACGGCTCCATCAGACCAAGGGATTCGCCCCGGTCTTTGGCCGTGTTTCTGGCGGGTTCTTTGGCTGATTTCATTCTGGACATATCATATTATATATCAAGTTGTTACTACTTTCTACGGGCAAATTTAGCGGGTTGTTTGGCGTGTTCCTTGGCGGGTTTGAGATGCGTTCCAGACGGCTGTTTTTCAAGGCTTTTGCGTGGTCCCGCGAAGACCTTGCATCCCGCGCGCGCCGCTACCGGGCCGCAAACTATTGCATGAAGGGGCGGTCCTCTTCCGACGCCGCATTTGCCCGTCAAAACACCCCAATTACGCCACGATGCACGCCAATTGCGCCACACTGTGCGCCCATCTTGGCGGCCTCGTCGGGGGGCAAAAAGGGAGAGAACACGATGCATAAATCAAGACCCGCCATCTTCACCGCCGCCGCCTTGGCCGCGGGCGCCCTCAGTCTTGGGGGCTGCGCAACCCAGGGCTATGTGGACAGGCATGTGGCGGCGGTCGATGCCAAGGCGCAATCGACCCAGAACCAGGTGGACCAGCAGCAGACCCATCTGGCGGCGCTCGACCAGACGACCCAGGACGCGCTTACGCGCGCCCAAGCCGCCGGCAAGCTGGCGCAAGGCAAATTCCTCTACGCCATGGTTTTGTCGGACGATTCGGTGAAATTTAAGGTCGACGGCTCCAGGCTCTCGGCGGAAGCCCAGCAGCGTCTGATGGATTTCGTGGAGAAGCTGAAGAACGACAACCGCAATGTCTATCTCGAGATCCAGGGCCACACGGATTCCGCCGGACCGGCCGCGCTCAATCAAAGGCTGGGCGAGGAGAGGGCCGAGGCCGTGCGTCTGTTCTTGAACCAGCACGGCGTCGCCTTGAACCGCATGGCGACCATCTCCTACGGAAAACAGGACCCGGTGGCGAGCAACAAGACCCGGGTCGGCCGGGCGGAGAATCGCCGCGTCGTCTTGATCGTGATGGCCTGACACACCGGCCGGGGCCGGGGCCGCGCCCGCCCCTTGCCGGGCCGGCCTTGCTCCGCCCGTCAGCGCTCGCGCGCGAGCCTGCGCACGCCCAGGAGATCCGACCAGCGCCAGTCGTTGGTGCCGAGCGCGAAGCGGGTGTCGCCGTGGGCCAGCGACAACAGCACCAGTCCGTGCATCCGCATGTCGCGGCAGGCAAGCGGCGCAAAGCCCACCTGCCACAGGATCGCTTCGCGCACGGCCGAAAGACCCTTGCCATCCTGATCGCCCGAGCGCACCCAGTCTCCATCCCAGAGCATGACAGTCTTGCCCCGGCGGTGGGCGGCCTCCACCGCGGCGCTCACCATGGGGTCGCCCCGCAGGGCCCGCTGCACAATCCCCGCCATGTCGCATCCGCCGCTTCCGCCGCCGGCGACCGTCGCGCCCCGGAGCCGGGTCTCGCTCAAGATATCCGATGTGTCGGGGACTGACACCAACACGGTCAGATGCGGCGGCCGCAGGGCACGCGGCCGGGCGGGCTCGATCATCGAGGGTGCCGGCGGAGCGGGCAGCTTGGGCTTGGGCAGATCTACCAGGCTGACTTCGAGAGGCAGTGGCGGAGATTTCCTGTGCGTAGGCGAAGGAAGGGCGCGCGGCCACAACAGCGCCGCCAACACGATGAGGTGGATGGCAAAGGTGAGCGATCCGGCCAGAAGACGCCTCTCCCGGCCCGGGGCGCGGGAGCCGGCATCGGGGACTCTCAAGTCTGCCCGCCTCTCGGGGTTCCTGTCCGGATGCGGGCGGCTTCGTCCTTTCATCGCAACTCCACAGAGCGGCCTTCAAAGAAGAGCATGATCCCGCGGCGGGAACATGGCGGCAATGCGCTCACCGTCTGCAATTCTTGCCCGCCGGCGGGAAAACCCGTCCTTCCGCCGGCGCGGCGGGTCTTTTAATCTTGCCTGCTCATAGAG
>JBOHKF010000221.1:0-2333 GCA_050729015.1 Rhizomicrobium sp.
GCGCCGGCACATTGCTAAGCACGATCCGGCCCGATGAACCGACCGCGCCGGATTTGCGGCCGAGGCAGGAGAAGGGCCACCGCCGCCTTCGGGATTGGGCGTCTTTTGCCGGCGAGGCAGGGCCCGAGCGCCGGGCGCCGAACCGCGCTTCGCGCCGCTCCCGGCGGACCCGCGCGCGCCGGACCTGAGCGCGAGGCAGCTTCCATCCGACTGAATCATGCTCTAGAAGCGCGGGTTCGATGTCCCATCCGCCCGAACGCCAGGCGCGCGACTATCGCGCCACCCTGTTCCTGCCCGCCACCGACTTTTCCATGAAGGCCGGACTGCCGGAATTGGAACGCAAGCTGCTTGCGCGCTGGGCCGAAGAGGACCTCTACGGCCAAATGCGCAACCGGGCCCGCGGCCGGCCCCTCTTCATTCTCCATGACGGTCCGATCTACGCCAATGGCGATATCCATTCCGGTACCGGTCTCAATCACATCCTGAAGGATTTCGTGGTGCGGTCCCAGGGCATGCTGGGAAGGGATGCGCCCTACGTGCCGGGCTGGGATTGTCACGGCCTTCCCATCGAATGGAAGGTCGAGGAACAGTATCGCGCGCAAGGCAAGTCCAAGGATGAGGTCCCCATCCGGCAGCTTCGCGGCGATTGCCGGGCCTTCGCCGACCATTGGCTGAACGTGCAGCGTGCGCAAATCGAACGCCTCGGCCAGATCGGCGACTTCGCGCGGCCTTACACCACCATGAGTTTCAAGGCCGAAGCGGTCATCGCCCGCGAAGCCATGAAGTTTGTGGAGAACGGCCTTCTCTATCGCGGCTTTCGGCCGGTGATGTGGTCGCCGGTGGAGAAGACGGCGCTGGCCGACGCCGAAGTGGAGTATCGTGACAAAGTCTCGCCCGCGATCACCGTGAAATTCCCCATTGTCGAAGGCGGGCTCGCCGGCGCTTACGTTGCGATCTGGACCACCACGCCATGGACCATACCCGGCAACCGCGCCATCGCCTTTTCGCCGGACATTTCCTATGGCCTTTATCAAATCGCCGATGCCGCCGACGGCTCGCTTGCCCGCGCCGGCGAACGGATTCTTCTGGCCGATCTTCTGGCCGAGGATGTGGCCGTCAAGGCGCGGATGATGATCTCGCGCATCCGCAACGTTGCGACAGACGAATTGACAAGCGTCGTCTGCGCCCATCCTTTGCGCGAGCTGGGCTTTGATTTCGCGGTGCCCCTGCTCGCCGGCCGCCATGTCACCGCCGACGCGGGCACCGGCTTCGTCCATACCGCACCCGGCCATGGCGAAGACGATTTCGAATTGGTGACGGCCGCTTTTCCCGGCTATGCCGCCGAAAATCCCGACGCCTTCGCCGTGATCGAGCCCGATGGGCGATTTGGCGCGCGGGTTCCCTGCTTTGCGGGCAAGCGCGTTCTCACGCCCGAGGGCAAGGAAGGCGACGCCAACGGTGCGGTCATCAAGGCCTTGATCGAGCAAGGCAGGCTTCTGGCCAAGGGCACGCTTCGCCATTCCTATCCGCACAGTTGGCGCTCCAAGGCCCCAGTGATTTTCCGGGCCACGCCGCAATGGTTTGTCGCCATCGACAGGCCGATGCCGGAATTCGGCGGCAAGACTTTACGCACCCTGTCACGCGAGGCCATCGCCCGAACCCAGTGGTTTCCACCGCGGGGAGAGAAACGCATCGGCGCGATGGTTGAGACCCGGCCCGACTGGGTTCTTTCACGCCAGCGCGCATGGGGGGTTCCGCTGGCGATCTTCGTCGACAAGAAGACCGGGGCGGTGCTCGATGATCCCGCGCTTTTCCGGCGCATCGAGACAATCTTCGAACAGGAAGGCGCCGATTCCTGGTTTTCGTCGCCGCCGGAACGCTTCCTGGGCGAGGGCTACGATGCCGCCAATTTCGAGCAGGTGCGGGACATTCTCGATGTCTGGTTCGACTCCGGCTCGACCTATGTCTTCACGGTGGAAGATCCCATCGATTCCCATTGGCCGCAGGCCGCCCAGGCCGATCTCTATCTCGAAGGATCGGACCAGCATCGTGGCTGGTTCCAGTCTTCGCTCCTCGAAGCGGTGGGCACGCGAGGGCGCGCGCCTTACAAGGGGGTGCTCACCCACGGCTTTGTGCTCGACGAAGCGGGACGCAAAATGTCGAAATCCATGGGCAATACCGTGGCCCCGCAAGCGATCGCCGAACGGCATGGTGCGGAGATCTTGCGCTTGTGGGCGGCGTCGTCGGACTTCACCGAGGATTTGCGCATCGGCCCGGAGATCCTGAAAGCCAATGTCGAAGCCTATCGCCGCCTGCGCAACACCATCCGCTTC
>JBOHKF010000222.1:0-8888 GCA_050729015.1 Rhizomicrobium sp.
GGGCTCGAGGGTCTTGGCGAAATCGCGCTTGGCGCGATAAGGGGCGAGCCTGCTGGCGGCCATGGATCTCACTCTAAAGACTGGAAAGGCCTTGCAGAAGTACGGTTCCCGGCCAAAAATCGGCAACCCTTTGGGGGCAGGACAGTTTAACGGAATTGAGGCTTTCTCGATTGGTGGGGCGAAAGATGCTGGACTTTCTCTTACAGAAATATATCCGCCGCGGGCGGCTCACGGTTCGATTTCCTAGCGGAAAAACAATAGCTTATGGCAAGGGCTTGCCGGATGTTGCCATCGCCATCAAGGATCTTCCGGCGCTCGCCCAGCTAGGTCTGGACCCGGATCTCAAGCTGGGGGAGCTTTACATGGATGGCCGGCTCACCATCGAAAAAGGCGATGTCGTCGGCCTCCTCGAACTGTTGATGGGCAATCTCGCCTTGAGTGGCGGAGCCAGTGGGGTCCATGCGGGCCTGCGCTTATTGCGCCGGGGCTTGCGCGTTTTCGCGCAGTGGAATCCCGCCCGGGCAGCGCGCGCCCATGCCGCCCATCATTACGACCTTTCGGGACGGCTCTACGACCTCTTTTTGGATGCGAGCCGGCAGTATTCTTGCGCCTATTTTGCCCATGATGGCGATACCCTCGAAACCGCCCAGGCCGAGAAGAAATACCACATCTCTACCAAGCTGAATTTCAACCGGCCGGGACTTTCGGTGCTGGACATCGGCTGCGGCTGGGGCGGACTTGCGATGGACATCGCCCGCGAGCGTGACGCAAAGGTGCTGGGCATCACCCTTTCCACCGAACAATTGTCGGCGGCACAGGACGTGGCCAGGCAAAAGGGGCTGGCGGACAGGGTACGCTTCGAGCTCCGAGACTATCGGGCGGTGACCGGGCGCTTCGACCGCATCGTCTCCGTCGGCATGTTCGAACATGTGGGCGCTCGCTACTATCCGCAATTCTTCGCCAAGGTGTGCGAGGTTCTGGCCGACGATGGGGTGATGCTGCTTCACAGCATCGGCCGAGCCGATGGCCCCGGCGCAACCAACGCCTGGATCCGCAAATACATCTTCCCCGGCGGCTATGCGCCGGCTCTTTCCGAGGTAGTGCCCGTCATCGAAAAGGCGGGCCTGATTGTCACCGATGTCGAAGTCTTGCGGCTGCATTACGCCAGGACTTTGGCCGAATGGCAAAGGCGCTTTCAGGCCAACCGGGCGGAAGTGGCGGCCCTCTATGACGAGCGCTTCTGCCGGATGTGGGAATTCTACCTGGCCGGAGCCGAAATGGCGTTCCGGCACGATCGCCAGGTGGTGTTCCAGATCCAGATCGCCAAGCGCGTGGACAGTCTGCCTCTCACCCGCGACTATATGAGCGAGAAGCGGGGCGACACCGAAGCGGCGGCACGATCGGCACAGATCAAAAGGGTGGCCTGAAAAACGTCAGAAGCTTTCGCGGTCGAAACCGTGAATTCGGCAGACACGGGTGGCGACGCGTTCGAACTCGGCGTTGTGGGCGCTGCGGGTGGCGCTGCCCTTTTCGTGCTGGTAGAGGTGAATCATCTCGTGCGCCATGGTTGCCATCAAAAGGTCGGTGGAACTGACCACCCGAATCGAGACGCCGATTTCATTCAAGTCCGGCATGGATTTGATGCGGCCGCGAAAATGCCCGAAGCGATCGCGTGCACCCATCACCCGGAATACCAGATTGTCCGCATGCGGAAGATTCATCCGCCGGAACGGTGGCGTGGTGCGCAGATATTCATAGGCATTTTCCAGGCAATCCGGCGTGAGATAAAGCCTTCCTCTCGCGCTCTCTGTGGCGCTGCCTTGGGTTTTGCGCTTGCGCATGGGCAATCTTAGCCATAGCCGGTCCATCCCCGCCAAGCGCCCAATGACCCCAAAAATATAAAGTTTTTGTCCGGAAACCCTAAGAAGTAGCCCATTAAGGGCGTAACTTGCGGCGCCTTTCCTTTTGTTAGAGCCATTCCAGGATGTGCGATATGACCCTCGCGCAGGGCAATTTGACCGTGTCTTGACTAACCGGCAACCCTTGCGGACAGCGCCGGAAGAAAGACGTCATCTTATCGCACCGGGTCACGTCCGCCCTGATCGCTGCTGCTATTGCGGAACGGGGCCTTGGCTGACGCGTACCAAGTCGTCGGGCCGCACCCATTTGCGAAAAGCCCTTTGCACGTCCCCGGCGTCGAGCTTGGCGTAATTGGCGGCGGCGATGAAGGGTTCGTCAAGGGGCAGGTCGAGGTCGCGCAGCCTGCCGAAGCTGCGCGCGATCTCGCTCATATTGGCCTGCTCCAACGGTATCTGGCGCAAGAGATACGCCTTGGCGCGATCCAGTTCCGCTTGTGAAATCCGGTGGTTTTGCAGATCCTTGAGTTCGCCGCTCACCAAGGCCGCCGCCTTGGTGACGTTGTCCGGATCGCAGGCATAGCTGATCAGATAGACGCTGCGGGTCTTGCCGGCCTCGAGATCGGCGTCTACGGAATAGACCAGACCCGATTTCTTTCTGAGATCAATGCTGAGGCGGGATGAATAGAAACCGCCCGCAAGCACCGCGTTGCCCAACTGGAGGGCATAGTAGTCGGAGTCCTTGCGCGCCAGGGCCAAATTCTCCGCCAAGGCGACGGTGTCCTGCACCCTCGTCTCATCGGGCACGGCGAGAGCGGCGGACCGGTTGGCCACCGAAACAGCGGGCAGATCGATATCCGGCTTGGGACCGAGCGCATGCCAGGCGTCGAAATATTTCTCTACCACCGCTTGGGCGTGTTCAGGTGTTGTTTTTCCGATCACCACGATGGTTGCGAGATCCGGGCGATAGGTGGCGCGGTAATAGTCAAGCACATCCTTCATGGTGAGCCGGCCGATATTTTCGGGGACCGGCTCGCGCAAGGCTGGATCGCCCTTGCCGAACAGGGATTGGCGCAGCGAACGGCCGGCGATGAAAGACGGCGTATGCATGCGCGCCGCGACCATGTGGCGATATTGATCGCGCACCATCCGCACGGCCTTGGCCGAGAACGCCGGGTGAAGCTCGTTGTCGGCCAGCAAGGCCACGCCCTTCTCGAAGTCCTGGGAAAGAGTTTCAACTGCGAAATTCGTTCCGGCATGCTCGCTGGCGCCGATGGAATCGAGGGCTTCCTGAAAGGAAACCCGATCCTTGTCCGCGGATCCGTATTTGAAGAGGCCCTGGACAATTTCGGCGACCCCGTCCTTGCCCGTTGGCGTCTCCGTTTCCGGTCGATTCTCGATATGACCGTAGAGGCTTACCGTATCGCTCACATCCTCCGGCTGGACGATCAGAGTGACTCCGTTGGCGAGGGTGGTGACCGAGGGGTGAACGGTGGATTGCGGCACATTGAGCCGGGTGAGCGCCGTTTCGGCCCAGGCGGGCAATGCGCCGGATTGAGGATCGCCCAGGGCGATGGTTTCTTCGCCGCCGAACGCGTTCTCTGCGGCCACCGCATGCGTGTCGGACTGCGGCGTCAACGTCACCGTGACTGCGTCGTCGAGATCGAGATATTTGCGCGCCACGCGATTGACGTCGGCAACGCTCACTTTCTCGATCCTGGCGAGCTCGTCGTCAGGCGAAGCCAAGCCCTCCAGCGCCACCGCATCCGACCATGCGGATGCCAGCCGGCCGATGGAATTGCGGCGGGCTTGGGCCTCGCGATATTCCCGAATCTTGGCCGCGGCGACCAGTTCGGCCGGCACGCCGGTCCTGGCGACACCGGAAAGTATCGCTCTCAAATTTTTTTCCGCCTGTTCGAGGTCACCGCCCGGAGGAACCGAAATGCTGGCCGATGCGATGCTGGCGTTGCGAAGGGGGTCGAGCGAAAAATGCGCGCTTACCGCCTTGCCCTCGGCCACCAAGGCATAGAATCGGAAGCGGCGGCTGGAAAGGACGTCCGCCAACAGCTCGAGCGCCGGAAAATCGGCGTCTTCAAAGCCGGGAACGCGCATGGCGATCATCTTGGTGGCGACGGGGCTCGACGTTTCCACGTGAATGGGCCCCAGGTCCACGGGCCGGAAAGCGAATGTCGGGCGTTCCGGCAAAGTCTCGGCAGGGATGGCGCCGAAGAGCTCGGTGATCTTGGCCAGCGCCGCGGAGGGATCCACATTGCCCGCCACCACCAGAACGGCGTTGTTGGGAGCGTACCAGGCGTCGTGAAATTCCTTGAGCATGCCGGCGCTGGTCTTGTCGAAGGACGCGCGGGTGCCCAGCGCGTCATGCGCATAAGGCGTACCGCCGAACAGCGCCTCGCGCAATTGCCGATACATGAGATAGTGGGGACTGGACACATCCTGGGCCACCTCCTGCTCGATGGCTCCTCGTTCCTGCTCCCAGCCTTCCAAGCTGTCGCTCACATCGGCCATCCTGAGTGCCTCGATATGAAGCGCCACATCAAGGTCGCTGGAAGGAACGGTGAAGAGATACTGGGTCACGCTCTCGCTGGTATTGGCGTTGAAATCGCCACCCATCAGGCTGCCGATATCGGCCAGTTGATCGGCGGTAAGCCCCTTGCTGCCGCGGAACATCATGTGCTCCTGCGCATGCGCCATCCCCGGATAGCCTTCCGGTGCTTCGTCCGATCCCACCAGATAATTCATCTGAATCGCGACCACGGGCGCCAGGCTGTCGCGCACGATGACGACGCGCAGGCCGTTGGGAAGGGTGGCGCGCAAAAGATCGGAATCACCCGCGCGCGAAGACTGCCCGCTCGCCATCAGAATCCCGAAAACGAACACAGCCGCCGCGAGGACGCGAAGATGCGAACGAATTTCGCTTCGACCATTCATGGAACCCATCCTGGAAAGCCCCGCGTAAGTAGTGAGCGGCGCCGGCCAAAGGTCAAGAAAAACGATGGCAATGTGGCGAGGAACTCGGAAATAAAGCCGCGTCATTGCCTGTCATTTGCTTAGCCGTGCTAGCCTTGTCTGGATCGCGAAAGGCGAAAAGATGGCTTCGATGACGTCCCGGCCGGACCCCAACGGCGGAATTTGCGCGGGTCAGCCCAGTCTCCCTGGAATATTGGGCTGCCGTTCGCAAGATAGCAGGTTTCGCGATCTTCTGTGCGGCCTGCCGCTGATGCTCTTTTGCGGCTTCGGGTTGGCCGGCTTCGTCATCCAGTTGCCCCACCAATTGCGCGCGGCCCATCCGGACTATTCCCTCATCCTGACGGAATGCGCGAGCGGCTTGTTCCTGGCGCTGCAATTGATCCTGCTTTTGATCCGGCGCCTCCCATGCGCCAAGGCGCAAGGCTATGCGCCCCGTCTGTGGGCGCTTGCAGGTGCGAACTTCGGCTACGCGCTTTTGCTCCTGCCCAAAATGCCCTTGGGCGGCGGGCCGGCGTTCGTCTCGCTTTTCCTGGTCCTTGCAGGCACTTTGGGTTCGGTGGCTGTGCTGGGCTGGCTGGGACGCGGCTTTTCGATTTTTCCCCAGGCGCGGCAGTTAGTCAGGAATGGCCCCTATGCCTTCGTGCGCCACCCGCTTTACATCCTGGAGCAAATAGCGATGCTGGGAATGGCGCTGCAATTCCTCGAGCCTTGGGCGCTTATTTTCGTTGCGATCTCGTTCGCCCTGCAATTTCCCCGCATGGATTACGAAGAGAAGGTCCTGGCCAAAGCTTTTCCCGAATACGAAGACTATGCGCGCGCAGTCCCAAGGCTGATCCCGTTCCTGCTGCCCCGGAAAGAAAAGCGGGCGCGGGCTTAGAGTAGGGCGGAGAAGGTCATCCCGATCTTCAAGCCGGGATGGTTGTCGGTCGCGAACAGTGCGGCCGTGTGAAGATCGGCGACGGCCGCGACGAGGCTCAGGCCCAGGCCATTGCCCCGGGTGGTCCGGGAGGCTTCGAGCCGGTAGAAGCGCTGGAAGATGCGCTTGGCGTCGGTTTCAGGCACGCCCTTGCCGTTGTCGGCGACGTAAAGACTCACTCCTCCCGGCTCCCGCTTGAGCGCGACCGCGATGCAGGCTTGAGGGGGAGTGTGGAGATTGGCGTTCTCCAGGAGATTGGCCAGCGACAGAGTGACGAGTTCCGGGTCTCCGTCAATCCAAAGGTCCGCACCCACGTCCTGGCTAAGAGTTCTGCCGTCTTCCTCAAGCGCGGGCGCAAAGGTCTCGCAGACGTCCAGCACCAGCCGGCTCAGGCAGAAGTGCTGGAAGCCGGCGCGGCGGTTGCCGCTTTCGATCTGGGAGATGCGTAGAATGGCGCCGAACATGTCCAGTATCGAATCTAGGTCCTCCACGCCCTTGTCTATCAGCGCGCGATAGTCCTCGGCGGATAGATTCTGCCGGCCCAATTCCAAGGTGCTGCGCAGCCGCCCCAAGGGGGTGCGCAGATCGTGGGCGATGTCGTTGGAAAGATGCTTGAGGCTTTCCATCAGTGCGGTGGTCCGGTCAAGCATGCGGTTCAGGGTTGCGGCGAGACGGTCGAGATCGTCGGGTGCCCGGCGACGGGGAATGCGCTGCTTGATGTCGCCCTGAATGATCGCCTCGGCTGTCCGGGTTATGGTTTCGATCCGCTTCAAGAACTCCGAACTGAGGAAAAGGCCGCCCGCCACGGCCATGGTGAGGGACAGAATGAATATCCAGGCGAAGCTCTTGAGGATCAGAGCCCCGAATCTCTCCATCGGTCCCCAATCGTCGCCCACCAGCAGACACATGCCGCCTGGCAACGGCGCGGCATAGACACGAAGCTGCTCCATATCCCCGGGTGGCTCGTCGCCATCGGGCGGGCCGGTGAAGGCGGTCCATCCGCGCCTGCAAGTGACCCTGGGCAAGGTCCCGAACAGGTGCCGGCCCTTGGCATCGAAGAGCGTGTAATCCAGCCCCCCCAGCAGCCTCTCGCGTTGACGGTCGGCAATGGCCTTCAGCAACTGCCTTATGCCTCCGGACTGGAATCCGGTCTCGAGCGCCTGGGACTCCGAGAAGATGCGACTTTGGAATTCGCGGCGCAACTCTCCCACAACGGAGAAGTAAGTGAGGGCCGCAAGAATGCTTACCGAGACCGCAAACAGCCCCGCATAGGCGGCCGTGAGCCGAAAACTCGCGGAGCTAAGCGTCTGGCTTATGCGCACGGATCATGTATCCGGAGCCACGGACCGTTTGGATCAGGTCGCCGCCCAATTTGGAGCGCAGGCGGCTCATATGAGTCTCCACGATGTGGGTCTTGGGGTCGAAATGATAATTCCATACGCCTTCGAGGAGCATGGTGCGGGTCACGATCTGGCCGGCGTGCTTGAGCAGATATTCGAGCAGGGAAAATTCGCGCGGCTGAAGCAGGATGGCAGTCCCGCCACGGGTCACCTTCCGCTTGATGCGGTCCATCTCGAGATCGCCCAACCTGAGAATCTGCGCTTCTTCCACGAGGTGCGGGGGCCGGCGCAAAAGAGCGTTGACGCGCGCCAGCAGCTCGGGGAAGGCGAAGGGCTTGGCCAGGTAGTCATCGGCGCCGGCATTGAGACCCTCGACGCGATCATCCAGCCCGCCCAGATTGGTGAGAAACAAAACCGGCATGGAATGCCGTTCCTGGCGCAGGTTTTTCACCAGATCGAGCCCGTCCAGTCCCGGCAGCATCCGGTCCACGATCAAAAGGTCGTAAGGAACATTGCAGACCGCCCGATAGCCATCGTCGCCGCGCACCACGTGTTCGACCTGATGGCCATGTTCGCTCAATCCGCGCCGGATGTAAGCCGCCAGCGCTTCTTCGTCTTCCACCAGCAGAATTGTCATGCCGCCACTTATACATCCGGGATGGGCGGCATTGCCAACCGCCGCGCGGCCTTGCCTCGCCGCCGGAAATGAGGGAGGCTTAAATTTTTCGGCAGTGCAGAAGGGCTGACATCTCGTGGAAACAACCACTATTCGCGGCTATGACCCGGTCGCAAAGAGCCTTCATTGGCTGATCTTTCTGTTGCTGGCGGCGCAATATCTGATCGGCTCCATCATGCCCCATATCGGTGGGCACACTTTGGACCGGAGTTGGGTGGCCTGGCACTTGTCGGTCGGGGCCTCGATCCTGTTCTTCATTGTCGTCCGCCTGCTATGGCGGGCTTTCCATCCCGTGCCGGGCCTTCAAACCGAGGCGAGATGGGAGCGCATCGCCGCGAGAGTCATTCATTGGGCACTCTACATCCTGGTGCTCGTCATGACCCTGCTCGGCTGGGCGGCAGCCAACGCGCATGGGTGGTCGGTGCATTTGTTCGGTCTGGTGAGCTTGCCGCAGATCGCACCCAAAGGATCGCGCTGGGGTCATGAAGCCGGGGACATTCACGATGTGGTGCTTTACGTCCTACTGGGCGTCATCGTGCTCCATGTCGCAGCCGCCCTCTATCACTATTTCGTCAAGCGCGACGACGTGGTGGCTCGCATGTTGCCGGGGAGCGGGCAATTTGCCCGGTCGTCCGACATGTGATTTTGATGCTTGCGGAAATTCGCGGAGCCGTTCGCGGCTGCAAGCAGCGACAAGGCTTGTGAGAGATTGCAGACCGGGCAGGATTTGAGGGTGCGGCGCGGGGACCAGGGCCAGGCGTAAGGCCCGTACAGAATCCCATGGACAAGGGAGAGGCGATGGCCGACAAGACAGAAATCGGGGAGCCCCTGGCCGAGGCCGATCTCGCGCCGCCGCGACAAGAAGATTGCGCCTGCAAGCAAGGCATGTTCCCGCGTGCCAGCCGGCGGCAGATTCTCAGGGGTGGCGGGCTTTTGACAGCGGTCGGCGCGCTTTTTCCGTCTCGACCGGTGCTGGCGCAGGACGCAGACGGCGATGCGCCCTGGACGGTCCCGGGAAGGATTGCCAAGAGCGATTACGGCACGCGCTCGCGCTATGAGACCGTAACCCGGCTCGCCACGCCCGCTGGCACCGATGCGCTCACGCCCCTTCA
>JBOHKF010000223.1:0-2113 GCA_050729015.1 Rhizomicrobium sp.
ATGCACTACCTGGTCGTAGGCGCGCTGCAGGAAAGTGGAATAAATGGCGCAAAAAGGCTTCATCCCTTCGGCGGCGAGACCGGCGGCAAAAGTCACCGCATGCTGCTCGGCAATGCCGACATCGAAAGTGCGGTCTGGAAATTCCTTCTGGAACAAGTCCAGGCTGGTACCCGAAGGCATCGCGGCGGTGATCGCCACGATGCGGCTGTCCTTCCGAGCCTCGGCGATCAGGCTTTCGGCGAAAACCTTTTGGTAGGTCGGCGCCCTGGTCACCGGCTTTTTCTGTTCGCCTGTCAGAACCGTGAACTTCGACACCGCATGCCATTTGTCGGCGCTGGCTTCGGCAGGCGCATAGCCATGGCCCTTCTTGGTGACCACATGCACAAGAACGGGTCCCTTCATGCGGTCGCGCACATTCTCCAGGACCGGGATCAGATGATCGAGATTGTGGCCGTCTATGGGTCCCACATAGAAGAACCCCAGTTCCTCGAACAAGGTCCCCCCCATGGCCAGCCCGCGGGCATATTCCTCGGTGCGGCGCGCCATGTTGAACAGGGCGCGCGGCAGAAGCCGCTTGGCGAGGCGCTTGCCGAGATTGCGGAAGCCGGTATAGGGCCGGCTTGAGACCAGGCGCGCCAGATAGGCGCTCATCGCTCCCACCGGCGGGGCGATTGACATGTCGTTGTCGTTTAGAATGACGATCAGCCGGTTCTTGTTGGCGCCGGCATTATTCATCGCTTCATAGGCCATGCCTGCGCTCATTGCGCCGTCGCCGATCACCGCAATCACATTGTTGTTGCCACCCTTGAGATCGCGCGCCGCCGCCATGCCCAGGCCCGCGGAGATCGATGTGGAGGAATGTGCCGCGCCGAACGGGTCATAAACACTTTCGGATCTTCTCGTGAATCCTGAAAGCCCTCCACCTTGGCGCAACGTACGCATGCGCCCGCGCCGGCCGGTGATGATCTTGTGCGGATAGGCCTGATGGCCCACATCCCAGATCAGCCGGTCCTCCGGAGTGTTGAAGACATAGTGAAGCGCCACCGTAAGTTCCACCACTCCCAGGCCGGCGCCGAAATGGCCGCCAGTGACGGAAACGATATCGATCAGGTCGGCGCGCAACTCGGACGCGAATTGGCGGAGCGCCTTGCGAGGGAGCTTGCGCAGGTCGGCCGGAACATTCACTCCGTCGAGAAGCGGTGTCTTGCTTGTCGTGCTCATGACAGGACCGGCCAGAAAGACGTGGCGTTCCGCACAGCTTGCCAAAGGCCGACGCAGACGCCCCGCTCTGAAACGCAGTTCAAGGCAATTGGGCTCATGGCATCAGGGCCCTCTCGGCAATCGACGGCTCGGTTGCGCCGGGAACGATTTTTTCGAGCCGTCCCTCCGCTGCCTTGAGCTTTGCTTCGCAATGGCTCTTCAGCGCCTGGCCGCGCTCGTAAAGAGCGATGGAATCCTCCAGATCCACCTCACCCTGCTCCAGGCGGGCGACAATGGCCTCCAGTTCCTTGAGCGCTCCCTCAAAGCTCATTTCGCCGACGGGCGGAGCCTCGTCATGCGCTTTTGCCGGCATAGGAATGACAAATCTCCAATAGGCCCCGGCCCGCCGTCCAAAGCCCCCGCATGGAGCGGCCGGTCAAACAATTTCGCAGTTTTGGCGTTCCCGTGCCACAAGGGAATCTCGAAGAAACTATATGTCCAAAAAATCACAAAACAAGACTTTTTCTTTTCATGACCGCACTATTGCCATAATGACGGAATTTTCATTTCAACCTTTCCACGGGGAGCGTCCGCCAGAGCGCCGATGAGACTCCTGACGCCCGGCAAATTGGTCAAGGTCGAGAGTCCCTGGACAGCCTTCAGGCTCGCTTGCGTGCGCCCCATCAAAAGACTCAGACTCTCCAGAAGGCCGCGGCGGCGGGGATAGATGCGAATGGCAACATCCCGTGACGGGATCCCACCCAGCTTGGCCGCCAGCGCCTCCGCGGTCCAGAAGCCTCCCAACTGGTCCACCAGCCCATTGGCCCTGGCGTCCGCTCCAGTCCACACCCTGCCCTGCGCCACGGCTTTGACCTTGTCGAGCGGCAAGTGCCGCCCTGCCGCCACCTTGCCC
>JBOHKF010000224.1:0-7608 GCA_050729015.1 Rhizomicrobium sp.
CCTGCGTCCAGATACTTATGTGGCATTGGCCGCAGAAGCGCCGGACCGGGCAATGCTCACACGCTATTTTGCGGAACAGGGAATCAAGCCGTAGCCGTCACTTTTGCGGGCTCAAAAGATCGGGCGGCACGACAACGCGCTCGGAACGAGGCCGGCAGGCATCGGGCAAGGGCTGTTTGAAGCATTCGCCGGTAAGATAGGCATGGGCGATGCTGTTGGGCGTCGTGTAGGCGTAGAAGCCCAGGATCAGCAGCGCAAAGATCACGAGCCCGATGACGCGAAAGCGCGATACGGGACCGGGGCCCTGGTGAGGATCGTCCATGGGCCGCAGAATAAAACGCCGTCGGCTGCCGCGCTACGGCGAAACTCAGCGAGCGCCGGTGCTGGCGGCCGGCGTGGGGCAGGGCACCTTCGAGCAGATGCCGCCCTCGGCCGGGCAAGCCAGGCAGTAATTATTGCCTGCCTGATCCTTGCAGGCGCCATGCAAGGTGCCCCCTTGCGGGGTCCAGGTGCAGTCGTCGGCAAAGGCAAGGGAACTGCTCAAGCCGAAAAGGGCGATGACAGACACAATCAGCAGGCGCGTATTCATGACGATCTCCCCTATGCTGGTGAAGCTTCGTCAGACGCCGACGACGAGACGTGCCGCAGGCAAGATTCGAAGTCCCGGCCCGCGCAACACTCGTGTCCACAATCAGATTCCCACGGAGCATTTCTGCTTGTGCTCCCGCCTGACCTGCCACAATCATACCACAATGAGACGCCGCGGACAGGAGCTAATGCCCGCTGCCGGGGGTCAGGATCGTCGATGGAATGATGGTGGGAAGAGGCGGCACGCCGCTGGGATTTGAGGGCGGCTTGGGCCTTCCGGCTTCCGGATTGGTAAGGATACTGCCCGGCTGAGGCGGCGGGGTCTGCGCCCGGAGCGGCCCGGTGAAGGCCAGCATTAACGCGCAAACCCCGCAGGCTCCCAGGAAGCTTGTGCAGGCCAGGCTTTTCGGATGTTCCGCCATGACACTCTGGAAAACGCGCATAGAGGGTATTCGTATAGGAAAGGATGCGACTCACGGCACATAATGGCTCAGTCTTCTCATGGCCCAGTCTTCTCATGGCCATGACTTCTCGCCTGCCACTCGAGGGCAAAAAAGGTGGCGGAGGGCACGCCCACCCCTAAAAAAAGCGCGCTTCCCAGCAACATCGGCACCAGTTTCGGTTCATAGACCATCGCGAAATAGACCACGCCCAGCATCGCCATGACCACAAGATAGCCGGCGCGGCTGGCGCGGGCGCGAAAGGCGCGAGCCAATTCGTCGGGCCGGACCGGAACGGGACCGAGAGAACCCGCGCCATAGGCGATCACTGCCCCCGCCGCCAGCGGAAAGAAGGCAAGGCATATCGCGTCATACACCGACGGCTGGGCCTCGCGCATGTAGAAGAACCCGAAGGCCAGAGCGGCAGCCAAAATGAAGGCCAGGGCGATCCGATGATGGTGGCGGAATTCCGCCGCCGCTTCCACTTTGGAGGGAACGCGCCAGAAGACGAGCCAGACAAGGAGCAGGACAAGGGGCGGAAAGAGGTCCACCAGTCCTTCGAAGGTACGGGGAAACGGCCTCGATGCCAGGGCAGCAGCGATGCCTGCGGCAAAGCCCCATAAGGGACCGATGAAAGACGGGCGGGAATCGGGGTTTGTCATGCGCATCTCCAGAAGGAGGAGATGCTACTTGGCGAGCGGCCCGCGGGCCAAGGCCTCCCCGAAATTGCCGGGGGCGTTGGACCCCGCCGCAAGGACCGGGCTCCGACCGTGATCACCCGGCAGGCGGAGATGAGCGGGGTCTCTATTCGGGCCGGTCGCGTGGCCATTCGAGGCCGTGAAACGCCGGGCCGGTTTTTCGCGTTTTCCGGTAATAGGGAGCATCGGATGAGCGAACGCGCACGGAAATTCGTGGCTAGCTGGGTCGAAGAGTATGTCCGCCCCGATGGGTTCGAGGATGACAAGCGTCATTCCGAATCCCGCGCCGAAGCGGTAGCCTGTCTTGAATCCGCCGAGATCGAAGGCATCTCGAAAGAGGAGATCAAGGAGGAGTTCGCCGATCTGGTTTCGTACATGGCGGCGCGGCACCGGGAGATGGCAGCCCAAGCGCTAGAACCGAAGCGGTCCTGACGCAAAAAGCCCGCCCATCCGAAGATGGGCGGGCCGTTCGGTTGGTCCGATCTTAGAATCGGAACCGGATGCCGCCCTGGAAGAAGCGGCCTACGATCAGTTCCTGGGCGCTCGAAGGATTGTAGTTCACCCCGTCCTATCGCGCGGGCTCAAGCGGCGGCAGCGTGTCGAGCAGATCCTTGACGTTCAAGCGTGGCAGATTTCCCTATCGGCTCTCCTCCACCACGCGGCCGTCAAGCGGCTGAACCGGCCTGACGTCATGAGGGTAGAGCTTGGCGAAGGACTCGATCTGGCCCGCCGATGCCTCGATGGGTGTCTTGAGCACGAACCATGTCACGCCTTCCTGGCAGGGCGGCGCGGTTTGAGAGCCCTGATAGCTGTAATACGTCCGGTTCGCGGGCAGAAGCGCCGCCGGATTGAAGCGCGCTCCGGGAATCGGATGATCGGCGGCCGGCTGCTCCGGCATGCTACGCCAAAGCTCGGCGATGGCCGGATTGGCCCGGCCTTCGCGAACAAACACGGCCACGCCAACGATCCTTCCCTGTCCGTCCCGATGCATCAAATGCAGCACCATGGCATAGGCCTTGCCGTGGATCCGCTCTTCGCTGGGATGATGAAAATGGAACTGGGCGAGTTCATAGCGCTTGCCTCCCACTTCAAGGATATTTCCGTTGCCGGGCAGATAGTCCGCCCTGAGCGCGGTGTAGCCATTGTTGGTGATGGTGAGGGGCCCGGGCCGGTAAGAAAAATGCAGATCGGGAAGGGGTGCCACTCGCGTCTTTTCGATGTCTATGGGCGATTGCGCCCGGCCCTGGTTGCAGAGGGCATAATCGGGATCGAGTGTCCCCCAATGCGCCGGGCCCCGCAGGCCATTGTAGCTCCACGGCGTCCTCCACTGGGCCGACGCGCCAAAGGGGATGAGGGCCAGGCCCACAACCGCCCATGCCATCTTGCGTTGCCTTGCCAAATCGAGCCTCCCTTTTCCACCATCATAAAACCGGGAATTGGCGCGATCCTTCGGTGGCGAACGAAGTTTTGAATTCACACTCCGGCGATCCATTCTTAAGTGTTTGTTTTGTCGCAATTCGGGCGGAAAACCGCTTCACACTTTTCCTGGAATTGTTCTAGCGTCCTTGCGCATCCGGTGGGTGAGAAGGTTGGAGCGGAAACGAATTCATAGCGTCGGCAAGAGGCCCCTGTCCGGCGGGCCTAAGGCTCCCCTGCTGGCGGCACTGGACCTGGGCACCAACAATTGCCGGCTTTTGATCGCCGAACCCGTGGCGCCCGACAATTTCCGGATACGGGACTCCTTCTCGCGGATTGTAAGGCTGGGCGAGGGGGTGGGCGAAACCGGCCGCCTGTCCGACGCCGCCCTCGACCGCACCATCGCCGCCCTCAAAATTTGCGCCGGGCGGATCGCGCGCCATCGCATCCGACATGTTCGCGCCGTTGCCACCCAGGCGGCGCGCCGGGCCTCCAACACCCAGCTCCTGATCGAACGCGCCAAAGGCGAAGCCGGCATCGCGCTCAGCGTGATATCGCCGGAAATGGAAGCCGACCTTGCCGCGCTCGGCTGCGCCCCTCTGATCGGGCGACAATATCGGGGCGCCCTGGTTTTCGATATCGGCGGAGGCTCGACGGAACTCATCTGGCAGCGGCGCGAAGGGGAACGGCTCGAAAAGCGCTTTGCCGCATCGCTGCCCGTTGGCGTCGTGAATGTGGCGGAGAATTATGGCGAGGCGGCGCGCGGCCGCGAAGGCTTCGAGTTCATGCTTGCGGCGATGACCGGTCTGTTCGGACCGTTCCGTGAAGCCATGGCGGGCTTCGATCCCTCTACCGAGCACCTCCTGGGCACTTCAGGTACGGTGACCACGCTTGCCGCGCTTTCGCTCAAGCTTCCGCGCTATAGTCGCGCGAAGGTGGATGGAAGCTGGCATCGGACCGCCAGGCTGATGGGCGTGGTGGAGCGCATTTCGAGACTTGATGTGCGCGAGCTTGCCCTGCTCGGCGCAGTTGGCCCCGAGCGTGCCGACCTGATGCTGGCCGGCTCGGCCATCTTCGCCGCCATCTGCGGCCTATGGCCAAGTCCCGGCGTGCGGGTCGCCGACCGGGGGTTGCGGGAAGGCATGCTGCGGCAGATGCGCGACGAGATCCGCGCCGGAGGCGGCTGAAGGCCATGGCGAGCGGACGCGGCCGGGTGAAAGTGAGGAAAAGGCAGGGCCTATCGGCATCTTCGCGCCAATGGCTCGAACGCCAGTTCAACGATCCGTATGTTCGCGCTGCCAAAGAAGAAGGCTACCGCAGCCGGTCCGCCTTCAAGCTTCTGGAACTGGATGCGAAATTCCATCTCCTGAAAACCTCCGCGCGCGTCCTCGATCTGGGGGCGGCGCCGGGCGGCTGGAGCCAGGTGGCAGCCGCCAGGGGCGCCAAGGTGGTGGCGGCCGACCTGGTGGAGATGGAGCCCATAGCGGGCGTGACCATTCTGAAGGCCGATGTCGCGGAACCGGAGATGGCGCAAACCCTGCTCGACGCATTGGGGGGCGCGGCCGATCTTGTGCTCTCCGACATGGCCGCGCCCACCACCGGCCACCGGACCACCGATCACTTGCGCACCACGGCGCTGGCCGAAATTGCCCTTGAGGTGGCGCAGGCGACTTTGCGCGCCGACGGCGCCTTTGTCGCCAAGCTGTTTCAAGGCGGCGCCGGGGAGGCTCTGCTGAAAAGAGTCAAGCGCTCCTTTGGCGCCGTCAAGCACGTGAAGCCGCCCTCTTCGCGCGCCGACTCCGTGGAGCTCTACCTGGTTGGCCTGGGGTTCAAAGCGACCCGGCCGTAGCCCGTTACGGCGCCGGCCTCAGGCTGATGGCGCCGATGCCCGCGGCCACGTTCAAGCCGCGATTGCCTTCGATGCTCACGGGCTGGAGCGCGATGGATTTGTCCAATCCGCCCAACAGCACATTGGCGCCGACGCCCAGCCCGACGGTGGCACCCACAGTGACGCCTGCGTAATCGCCGGCGAGCGCGCCTCTGCGCATGTCGGAGGTTGGCGCGAACACGCCCCAGATCAGCACTCCGCCTTCGGTATAGCCAATGTCCACGCCGAATTTGGAAATCGTGCCCACATAATGCTCGCGATGGTCGTTGCCACGAAAGGTGCAATGAAGATCGCGTGTTGAGCCGAAAATGAACCCCCAGCCCGAGGCGACATTGCAGGTGAGATCGCCCACCCTGACGCCGTGAGGGGCGGCGTTGGCGGCACCGGCCGCCATCAGGCTTGCGGCCACCAGGCTGGCGCCCATCCATGCACAAACTGCCTTTTTCATATCTCTCTCCTCGGGAACCATCGAGGCCGGCATGGGGGAAAGCCGGCCATCTTCACTCGTCGAAAACGTGCGGCCCGGGCTTTCCGTTCCGGCAAAGTTCCATCAGGGAACCCAAAGGAAATCCAAGCAGATTCGCTTTCGCGGGCGTTGCTCCTGTCTTGCGCGCCCGGCGAACCGCTGTTACAGGCTTGGCGCTCCAACCGGAGCCGCTTCATGCCCCAAGAGTCCATCCGCGAAGCCCTGACCTTCGACGATGTGCTCCTGGTTCCCGGCGCTTCGGAAATTCTGCCTGCCGCGGCCGACACCCGCACGCGCCTGACCAGGAGTGTGGAGTTGGGCATTCCCCTCATCTCTGCCGCCATGGATACGGTAACCGAAGCGGGCCTTGCCATCGCCATGGCGCAGGCCGGGGGCATGGGGGTGGTTCACAAGAATCTCACCATCTCCGAGCAGGCCGGGCAAGTCCGCCGGGTCAAGCGCTATGAAAGCGGCATGGTGGTCAATCCCGTCACCATCGAGCCCCGGGCGAGCCTCGCCGACGCCCTCAGCTTGATGGAGCGGCACCGCATCTCCGGCGTCCCCGTGGTGGAGTCGCCCGACAGCAAGGGTGCCGGCAAGCTGGTGGGCATTCTCACCAACCGCGATGTTCGATTTGCCGCCGATCCAAGGCAGCAGGTGGCCGAGTTGATGACCACCAAGCTGGTGACGGTCAGGGAGGGCGTCAGCCCCGAGGAGGCCAAGCGCCTTCTGCACCAGCACCGCATCGAGAAAATTCTGGTGGTGGACGACTCCTATCGCTGCGTGGGCCTGATCACTGTCAAGGACATCGAGAAAGCCGAGAAGCATCCTTATGCCTGCAAGGATGAACGCGGCCGGTTGCGGGTTGCCGCCGCCACCGGCGTGGGCGAAGAAGGCTATGCCCGCGCGATGGCGCTGATCGAGGCGGAGTGCGACGTGATCGTGGTGGATACCGCCCATGGCCATTCCAAGGCCGTGCTGGAAGCTGTGGCCCGCATAAAGAAGGCGTCAAACTATACCCAGGTGGCAGGAGGCAATGTGGCGACCGCTGACGGCGCCAAGGCTCTGATTGACGCCGGCGCCGATGCGGTGAAAGTGGGCATCGGACCGGGCTCCATCTGCACCACCCGCATCGTGGCGGGCGTGGGCGTGCCGCAGCTCACCGCCATTATGGACGCGGTCGAGGCGGCGAAGGCTACGGCCACGCCGGTGATCGCCGATGGCGGCATCAAATATTCGGGCGACCTCGCCAAGGCACTGGCGGCGGGCGCCGGTGTCGCCATGGTGGGCTCGCTGCTCGCCGGCACCGAGGAGAGCCCGGGCGAAGTTTTTCTTTATCAAGGCCGTTCCTACAAAGGCTATCGCGGCATGGGAAGCGTTGGCGCAATGGCGCGCGGCAGCGCCGATCGCTATTTCCAGGCGGAAGTGCGCGATGCGCTGAAGCTGGTGCCGGAGGGCGTGGAAGGCCAGGTGCCATACAAGGGGCCGGTGGGGGTGGTGGTGCACCAGATCATCGGCGGACTGCGCGCCGCCATGGGCTACACCGGCTGTCGCACCATCGAGGAATTTCACGCCAAGACCAAATTCGTGCGCATTACCGGCGCCGGCCTGCGAGAAAGCCATGTCCACGACATCACCGTGACCCGCGAGGCTCCCAACTATCCCGGCGGGCAATAGGTCTCGCCCGGCCGGCGCCTGCGTAGGTGATCGCGCGACGAGAGCGCTGCCGCTATAAGCCCATCATGACGCCCGGCGCGCGCCTTCAGGCGGCAATCGAAATTCTGAGTGCGGACACGGCCCAGCCCTTGGAGCGCCAGCTCAGGGCCTGGTTTCGCGCCCGCCGTTTTGCGGGCTCCTCGGACCGGCGCGCCATCGCCGAGCGGGTCTACACGGTCTTTCGCCGCCACGCCCATTTCGCGCATCTTTTGGGAAGTTCCAATTCCCGTGCCCTGGTGATTGCCTCCTTGCTCGCCGAAGGAGAAGACCCCGAACGTCTTTTTACGGGCGGCTATGCGCCGGGACCTTTGAATGACACCGAACGGTCCGCCATTCGCGCCGTGAAAGAGTCTGCGGCCTCACCCGGCGAAGCGGTTCTACCGGGCCATGTGGAGG
>JBOHKF010000225.1:0-3244 GCA_050729015.1 Rhizomicrobium sp.
GAATGACCAGATCGGCACCTGCGACCGCGTCGGCGGGCGTGGCCGCGATCGTTGCCAGCTTCAGCTCGGCCGCCCGCTTGCAAACCCGATCGTCGCTGTCGTAGCCGGCAATCTCTCCGGCAAGCCCTTGGCGCCTGACCGCATGGGAAAGCGACGAGCCGATCAGGCCCAGGCCGATCAACGCCAGCTTCTCGAACATTACGCCCGCCCCATGAATTCCCGCAACGCGGCGACCACCTTGGGATTGGCATCGGCAGGGCCGACCGTAAGGCGCAAGGCATCGGGCAGGCCATAATTGCCCACCGCCCGCAGGATCAGCCCTTTGGCACTCAGGAAGGTGTCGGCAAGGCCGGCGCTCTTTTCGCCCTTGGGAAACTCGATCAGCACGAAATTGGCGGCGCTGTCGTTCACTTTGAGACCGAGCTTTCGAATCTCCGCCGTCAAATAGGCCTTCCACTGCTCGTTATGGCCGATCGAGCGTTCGACATGGGCGCGGTCGGCAATCGCCGCCGCCGCCGTATGCTGCTGTAGCATGGAGACATTGAACGGCCCGCGGATGCGGTTCAGCACATCGCAGACGGACGCCGGTGCGTAGGTCCAGCCGATGCGCATTCCGGCCAGGCCGTGGACTTTCGAGAAGGTGCGGGTCATCACCACATTGGCGTGACGCGACACCATTTCCACGCCCGCGTCATAATCCTGGGCGCGCACATATTCGCCGTAGGCGGCGTCAATCACCAGCAGCGCGCTGTCCGGAAGCCCGGCATGGAGCCGGCGCATCTCCTCGCGGCCGATATAGGAGCCGGTGGGGTTGTTGGGATTGGCGATGAAGACGATGCGGGTCTTGTCGTTCACCCGGGCCAGCGCCGCATCGACGTCGAAGCGCAAGCGGGGATCGGGAACTTCGACCGGCTTGGCGCTGTTGGCCAAGGTCGCGATCTTATAGAGGATGAAGTCGTGCTCGCCGAACAGCACTTCATCGCCGGGCCGCAGATAGGCGTTGGCGAGCATGGTGAGAATGGCGTCCGAGCCGTCGCCCGACGCCACGATCCGGGCGGGGTCGAGGCCGTGCGCCTGAGCGATCGCCTCCCTCAGAATGCGGGCGCTTCCTTCGGGATAGAGGTGAAGATCGCGGCTGGCCTTGGCAAAGGCCTCCATGGTTCCGGCGCTGGGCCCCAAGGGGCTCTCGTTCGAGGAAAGCTTGATCGGATGGCTTACGCCCGACACCGCGGCGCGCCCGCCCACATAGGGCGTGATGTCCAGGATGCCGGGCTTTGGCGCCAGCGCCATATTCGGGTGGTCCTTGAAAAAAGGGCGGTATTGATAGGCACGGGCTTGCGCAAAAGCAAAGCCTTGCGGCCTTCGCCGTTGATTGACAGGGACGCGTCTTGATCCTAGCTACGGCCGATGACCGAGACGGCTGATCCCCGCTTCTTCAGGCCGCCGGGCGCGCCGCGGGCCGATGCCGGCAAGGCATTGAGCTTCGGCGCCGACAAGCCGCTCAAGCTGGACAGCGGACGAATTCTGTCGCCCTTTTCCATCGCCTACATGACCCATGGCGCGCTCAATTCCGCCAGGAGCAACGCCGTTCTCGTCTGCCATGCGCTGACCGGGGATCAGTTCGTGGCCTCCGAACATCCCCTCACCGGCAAGCCCGGCTGGTGGTCCCTGATGGTGGGGCCCGGCCGGTCCATCGACACCGACCGCTTCTTCGTGATCTCGGCCAATGTGATCGGGGGCTGCATGGGCACCACCGGCCCCGCCTCGCCCGATCCTGCTACCGGAAAGCCGTTCGGCCTCGCGTTTCCGCTGATCACCGTCCGCGACATGGTGCGCGCCCAGGCGATGCTGATGGATGCCTTGGGCATCGGGACGCTTTTGATGGTCACCGGCGGCTCGATGGGCGGCATGCAGGCGTTGCAGTGGGCGGCTTCCTATCCCCATCGCGTGCGGTCGGCGGTGCCCATCGCCTGCGCCGCCCGCCATTCCGCCCAGAACATCGCGTTCCACGAAGTGGGGCGGCAAGCCATCTTGGCCGATCCCGACTGGAAGGGCGGCGCCTACCAGCTTCATGGGACGAAGCCTTCCAAGGGACTGGCGGTGGCGCGGATGGCCGCCCACATCACCTATCTTTCGGAAGCGGCGCTGCAGCGCAAATTCGGCCGCAATCTGCAGGATCGCGAGGCGCTGTCCTTCGCCTTCGCGCCGGATTTCCAGATCGAATCCTATCTGCGCCACCAGGGCATGAGCTTCGTGGACCGCTTCGATGCCAATTCCTATCTCTACATCACCCGGGCCATGGATTACTTCGACCTGGCGGCGGATTATGGCGGCCATCTGGCGGACGCGTTCCGCGATTCCCCCACCCGCTTCTGCCTTGTCTCTTTCACCTCCGACTGGCTTTTTCCCACCCGTGAGAACAAGCGCATCGCCCACGCCCTGAACGCGGCGGCGGCGAAGGTGAGCTTCGTCGAGATCGAGACCGACAAGGGTCATGACGCTTTCCTGTTGGACGAGCCGCAAATGTTCGACACCGTTCGGGGCTTTCTGGGCGCGGTTGCCGCCGCTGACGGCGTCGCATGAACAAGGGGGTCTCCCGGCTCCGTCCCGATCTGGCGGCAATCGCGGAAATGATCCCCCCGGGGGCGCGGGTACTCGACGTCGGCTGTGGCGACGGCGCCCTGCTCGAGCATCTGGTGCGCACCAAGAATGTGGACGGCCGCGGTATCGAACTTTCGCAGCAGAATGTGAATGCCTGCGTCGCCCGCGGCCTCGCCGTGGTGCAAGGCGACGCCGACACCGATCTGGGAGAATATCCCGGGCAGGTCTTCGATTTCGCGATTCTCAGCCAGACCATCCAGGCCACCGAGAAGCCGGCGCAGGTGCTGGCGCAGTTGTTGCGCATCGGCCGGCAGGTGGCGATTTCCCTGCCCAATTTCGGGCATTGGCGGGTCAGGCTGGCGCTTCTGGTCCAAGGACGCATGCCGCGGACCCGAGCGCTGGGCTATCACTGGTACGACACGCCGAACATCCATCTCTGCACCATCGCCGATTTCGTGGACCTGGCGCGCGCCCAGGGAGCGGTGATCGACCGCGCGCTGGCGCTGAAGGATGACGCGGTGGCCGGGGCGATGCGGGCGGGCGCGCCGGGCCCCAACCTTCTGGCGCAAGGGGCGATCTTTCTTCTTTCGCGGGCGGGCGCTACTCGGTCCCGGCAACCTTGAGCTGGGCCGCCGCCCGGGCG
>JBOHKF010000226.1:0-2591 GCA_050729015.1 Rhizomicrobium sp.
AGGCCGGTGAGCGCATCGCCGGAGCCGGCCGCGTTGACGATGTGAAAGCGCGCGGCATCCAAGGCGAGTTCGACGTCGGTGGTCACCCGGCCCGCCGCCGCGTCGCTCGAGAGACCTACACCCTCAATCTCTCCGACATTGAATCCCCGAAATGTCACCGGCGATCCGCTTCTAAGCGCGCCCACAGATCCGGTGAAGGAGACGGAATAAACCACCGGCCGGGTCAATTTTTCCGGCGGATCGCCGATGATTGCCGTGAAATGATCGGTTGGCGGTCCCGCCCCGGGTACCAGCACCATTGCGGGCCCGCTGATCACCGATTTGAGCGACGAGAGGTCGGCAAGCGTGGGCTTGACATTTTCCAGGTAGAATTTCGATCCGGAGACAAGGTCATTCTGGACACTGCCATCGATATGGGCGGTCGCAACCACGCTCTTCTGGTCCTGGGTAAGCTTGACCTCAGTGATCTTGCCGATGTTCACGCCGCGGAAGGTGATATTTGTCTGATTGCTGACGCCGTCGGCCGCGGGCAAGGCGATGGTGATGTCCGCGCCGCCGTTGCTCAGGCTGCGGATTACCAGCCATGCGACGACCACGCCCGCGGCGATGGGAACGGCCCAAATCCACCCCGGCCAGCGGCTGTTGCGGATTGCGGCAAGGGTACGGGAAGGATGCGGTCCCGGCTCTCCCATCGCGTCCGGAGCGACGGCATCGCCGCCCCGCGCGCGAGAGAAAAAATCGTCATGGCGTTCCATCAGCCTGTCGCTTGACCGGGACGGAAATCCAACGTGCGCCCATTGCCTTTGTTCCTAGCGATGAAACCCTCCCTGGACGACGGTGGCGTGCCGAATCGGAACCGGGGGAATTCTAGCGCGCGGGTCAAGTCCGACGAGGATATTGCCAAAAGTTAAGCTGTCCGCTGCCGCGGGAACAGAGCCCGGAACAATATGTGAAATTTCCGCAAATGCCGCGCAACCGGAACGACGGGAGGAGGCCCACGTTCTTGCAGAGGGTGAAATATGGGGAGAGTGACGCGGCAAAGGAGGTTGCAATGTCGGCGGCATATGGCGAAGCAAGAAGTGAAAGGGTCATTACCAAAACCGGAACCATCGCCGAGGCGGCGGGCAGCATTGCGGTCATTGTCCTATCCATCATCGGCTTGGCCCAGACCGCGGCCAGCACAACGATCGTTGCGGTAACGACCATCGTGCTGGGTGCGGCGCTGCTGGCAGAAGGCGGAGCGCTGGCAGGAGAATTCTCCAAGCTCACCACCGCGCCCCCCATCGCTGTCGAGAGCGCGCTCAGCAGCGTGAGCCTTCAAGTCTACGGCGGGGCGATCGCGCTGGTCCTCGGCATCCTGGCGATTCTCGGCATCTCGGTCGATATTCTTTGCGCGGCCGCGCTGATCCTGGTGGGTGGCGTCCTGCTCCTGACCGCGGGAAGCCTCCCGCAAATGCGGCAGTTCAGCCAGATGAACAGCGTGGGCGGAACGCAAATAGTCGAGCGTGCCTCGATGAGCGGTATGGCCGGCTTCCAGTTCCTCAATGGCGTGGCCGCGATCGTGCTTGGCATCCTGGCGCTCGCCGGCACCGGGACCGAGGCGGTGCGTACGCTCACTCTGGTAGGCTTCCTGGTTGTGGGCGGGGCCATGACTATTGCCGTCACCGCCATGAGCGGCAACTTCATGCGCTTCTTCACCAGATAAACGGTTTGATGATCTGACAGAATCCGCCATGCGGGCAAAGGGCCCACATGGCGGATTTTTGCTGGGAATGTTTCTTGGGGCGGCGGCGGCGTCTTTGGCATCGCTTCTGGCGGCACGACATGTGCCATTACCGATAGAATCCGAACGGCGTAGGGGATTCATCTTCGCAATTGTCTGGGAAACGCCACTTGGCGGCGATGGCCCGGAACGGGCCTCTCGGCAAATTCGTTGAAGGACCGTGATCTAATCGGAGATTGCCGTGCGCGCGATTCTCTCGATTTTTGGGCTTTCCTTCGTCTTCGCCACCGTAGTGCTGGCAGCGCCGGCACCAGCGCCAAATGCCTTCGTGACCGAGGCGATCAAAGGGGATAATTCCGAAATCATGCTCGGCAAATATGCGGAGGAACATGGCGCTTCCGCTTCCGTCAAGAGACTTGCCCGCACCCTGGTCGCCGACCACACAAAAGCGAAAAACCAGATGAGCCGGCTTGCCGAGAAAATAAGTGTAACGCCACCGACGGATGTGACGCCCGGTGCCCAGTCAGAAATGCAGAAACTTGATGACCTGAAGGGCAAGGATTTCGACCGGGAATTTGCCTCCTACATGGTAGGCGACCACCGCAAGGACATCGCGACATTCGAGGCCGAGGCGAAGGCCAAGAACGGCTCGACCAGCAGCATCGCGGCGAAAGAGCTGCCGATTTTGCGCAAGCATCTCAGGATGGCCGAGGCAATCGCCAAGGCCTGAGAGCCATCAAGATTCCGGACGCGGGAGGCAGAGGATGTCCCAGCGCACGAAATCGGTCCAGAAGGGCCCGGTGCCTTGCTCGATATTGACCGTGCGGTAGCCGTGCGGGCACCGCGCGGATGCCTCCCGGGCCATTGC
>JBOHKF010000227.1:0-4889 GCA_050729015.1 Rhizomicrobium sp.
GTCTTGAGATCTTCCAGCGCGAATTTGCGGCCTTTCACCCGGCGAGTGGCGCTGCCGCCAATCGGCGGGGCGGCACCCTCTTCGGTGATGGTGTTCCAGCCGCCGCAGGCCTCGCACTTGCCCACCCATTTCGAATAGGCGGCGGCGCAGGACTGGCAGACGAAGCGGGCGGAAGATCTGGCCATGATGATTCTACTTTAACATGGCATTCAAACCCGGCCGCCTTCAAACCCGTCCATGGCAGCGCCTTGCGATTCGGTCATTGGCGGGCAACGAAAGGCGCACCGCTAGGCTTTCACGGCCATCTTGATCGGACCTTGAGCGCGGCCGTGGATGAACTGGTCCACATAGGGATTTCCGCTCCGGTCGATCTCTCCGGTCGGGCCCTGCCAGACGATCCTGCCTTGATAAAGCATGGCGATGCGGTCGGAGATCTTACGCGCGCTCACCATGTCGTGGGTGATGGAAAGAGCCGTCGCCCCCACATGCTTGACGGTAGAGATCACCAGATCGTTGATCACGTCGGCCATGATCGGGTCGAGGCCGGTGGTGGGTTCGTCGAAGAAGATGATTTCGGGATCGGCGGCGATGGCGCGGGCCAGGCCGACCCTCTTTTGCATACCTCCCGACAATTCGGCCGGGCTGAGATAGGCCACGTCGGAGGCGAGGCCAACCTTGGCGAGCTTCTCGATTGCCACCTCCTTGGCCTTGGCGCGCGCCATGCCGTGACCCTGGATCAGGCCGAAAGCCACATTTTCCCATACCGGCAGGCTGTCGAACAACGCCGAATTCTGGAACAGCATGCCGAACTTCTTCATCAAGGGATCGCGGGCGGCGCCCTTGAGGCCGGTCACGTCCTTGCCGTCCAAGAGAATGCGGCCCTCATCCGGGGTGAGAATGCCCAGGATGCATTTGATGGTGACGGATTTTCCGGTGCCGGAACCGCCGATGATCACGGTCGAAGATTGCTTCTCGATCCGAAGATCGACCCCGTCCAGAACCTGCTTGGGCCCGAAACGCTTCTTTACGCCGATAAGTTCGATTTTCGCGGTCATGCGGAGAAAAGGACCGAGGTGAGGACATAATTGGCAGCCAGGATCAGGATCGAGGACGAGACCACGGCATAGGTGGTGGCATTGCCCACGCCCTGGGCGCCCCCCTTCGAACTGAACCCGTTGTAGCAGCCCATCAACGCGATGATGAAGCCGAACACCGCCGCCTTGATCAGCCCCGAACTCACGTCCTGGCGGGTGGCGAAATCCACCGTATTCTTGAGATAGGTCGAACCGGTGAATCCCAAGCCTTCCGTGGCCACTGCGTAACCGCCGAACACGCCGATGCTGTCGGCGATGGCCACCAGCACCGGCATGCAGAGAACCGCCGCCACCAGGCGCGGCACCACCAGGTATTTGACCGGGTTGGTGGCAAGGGTGGTGAGCGCGTCTATCTGCTCGGTCACCCGCATGGTGCCGATCTCGGCGGCGATGGCGGCCGCTACCCTTCCCGCCACCATCAGGCCGGCGATCACCGGGCCCAACTCGCGCGTTATCCCCAGGACCACGATCTGCGGGACGATGGATTCGGCGCCATAGCGGTTGCTGCCCAGATAGATTTGAAGGGCCAGCGCGCCGCCGGTGAAGAAGGCGGTAAGCCCCACCACCGGCAGGGAAAAATAGCCGATGCGCACGATCTGGCCCAGGATCAGGCGCCCATAAAGAGGCGGGCTCACGCACGACAAGAGGGCTTGGAGCGTGAACAGGCAGAGCCTGCCGATCTCCGCCAGCAAAGCGAGGACGGGCCGGCCGATCGCGGCAAGGACTTTCATGGCAAATTTCTCGCGCCGACCCGCGCTTTGACCCTTTCCCGAAACGTCCCGACTTAGCCCGCGTCCACGTAGTGGCGCGACGCCTTCAGCCCCGTCAGTATTTCATAAGCGTTGGTACCCGCCAAATGGGCGATGTCTTCCAGCCCGACCTGGTCGCCCAGCAATTCCACCGTGCCGTGCAGTGCGACGCCGGGAATGTCCGTCACGTCCAGCACCGTCATGTCCATGGAGACGCGCCCGGCGTAAGGGGCACGCGCGCCGCCGACATGCGCAAAGCCCTTGTTAGAAAGGCTGCGGGGAAGGCCGCCGGCATAACCCAGCGCCACGGTTGCAAGCATGGTCGGCCTTTTGGCGCGAAACGTGGCTGCGTAGCCAACACTTTCCTGCCTGTCAATTCGCCGCAACTGAAGCACCCGCGCGCTCAAGACCGCCGCGGTGCGCATCGCCTGCCCGCCTTCCTGCGGCGCGCCACCGTAAAGACCGATGCCAGGCCGCACCAGATCGAAACGATAGGCGGGGCCCAGGAATGCCCCACCCGAGGCGGCGAGGCTCGCGGGCGCGGGCGGCAGCATGGCAAGGGCGGCGCGAAAGCGCGCCAACTGCACATGGTTCATCCTGCTCTTCTTCGCGTCGCCCGAGGCCAGGTGACTCATCCATAGAATCGGACCGATTTTCTCGAGCCGCACCCGCCATTCCTTGGCCAGCAGGGACAGTTCGTCGGGCGAAAGCCCCAGGCGGTTCATGCCGGTGTCAATGTGAATCGCCGCAGGAAAGCTGCCCACCCCGTTCCAGTTGGAAATGTCCTCCAGCGAGTTCAATACCGGCGTGAGGCGATGGGAGACAAGGGCGGGCAGCGCTTGCCCGGGCGCACCGTCGAGCACGAAGATGCGGGCATCGCCCATCACTTTTCTGAGAGCGACGCCCTCCTCCAGGCGGGCCACGAAAAACGTGTCGCAGCCTGCGGCATGAAGCGCAGGCGCAACGAACTCGGCGCCCAGCCCGTAGGCATCGGCCTTGACCACGCCCGCCACCGGGACGCGGCCGCTTATCCGGCGAAATTCTTTGTAATTGGCGGCGATGGCCCCCAGCCGGACCGTGAGCCCGGCCGCTTCGAACGGTCCGTCATTCATGACGACACATCCGTGGCCCGACAACAATCGCCCGTCCGGCGTGGGAGCGCGCGCGGGCGGGGGCCTGTCAATTGAGCGGTATGCGAATGATGGGAGTGGGATTTACGCAAGGCAGGTTCGAGAAGGTGGGACAGGCCGGGCCGGTCTGGGTTTGACGGCGCAGCGCCTCGGCCCCGGAGAGCGCGCCGGCGGGGGGTGCTACGGCTTGCGGCGCCGAGGCTTCCAGCACGATGGTGCCGTCGGGAAGCTTCCTCGCCACCCAAGGCTCGTGTTTGCAGCGGGCGCGTTCGGCGCCGGTGAGATTCTCGAAATTTTCCGCCCCGCACGACAACGCCTCGCCGATCGCCTTGAGGATATCGGCCGGCGTCTTGGGGGGCGCCAACTGGAGGTTGGGCGGCGGGGGAATCACAATCACCGGCGCGGTGCTGATTTCGGGTGGCGCCGCCTGTGGCACGGTGGGCTGGATCAACCGGATGGGAGGTGCCGTTCCACGCGGAATCCGGGCCAGATCCAGGATGGTCTCGACAGGCGTGCCGAGCCTGATCCGTTCCCGCTGCTGCTGGTCCATGGCCAGCAGCAGAAAAAACAGCGCGTGGACCAGGACGACCAGCGCCCAGCAGATCGCGCGCCGCGTCAGCAGGCGGCGACCTTCCTCGTTGGGCCGCCGCAAGGGACGATAGCCGTAAAAGGTCAGGGCGTGATCGGTCACGGAACTGATTTAGCGCTTCGAGCCCGGCCATCATACCGGGTCGCCCGTCCCATAACCAATCTGAATGGGCTTTCACAAAGCGCCTGGCACGGTGCATAAGCGGGACACATGGATCGTTATTTCATCAATTTGTCGCGGCGGACAGACCGGCGGGAGGCGATGGAGACCCAGGCCCGGCGCATGGGCCTGTCATTGATCCGGATCGAAGCCCTCGACGCCAGAACGGCCGGCCCGAGCGAGCTTGCCGGCTGGTTCGAACCGAAGGGTCCCTTGGGCGAAATTCCCAAGGGCGACCAATGTTGTTCCCTTTCGCACCGCCTTGCGTGGGCGGCATTGCTTGCGAGCGGCCGGGATTATGCCGCCATGCTGGACGACGAGGTGGAACTCCCGGACCGGGCCGGGTTCGTCCGTCAAGACGCAGGCTGGATTCCAAAAGGGATCGATGTCGTCAAGCTGGAGCATTATGGCCCGGCCGGCCAAAGCGTCCTTCTTTCCGACTTTGCCGAGGTTGGCGGGGGCTTCCGGCTGGGACGGATGCGTTCGCGCCACACCGGCGCGGCCGCCTACATCCTCTCGCGGCGCGCTGCCCGATTGCTCACCCAAATTCGCAAATTTCATCTGCCGGTGGACCATCTGCTCTTCAACCCCAACAATTCGCCGATCTTCGCGCAATTGAAGCCACGGCAGTTGCTGCCTACGGTCGCGCGGCAGAATAACCGGGCCAGCTCGGACATCGAGAACTGGCGGCGGAATTTGCGGAAATTCGACGCGACCTATGCCAGGCGCGAACTCATCCGCTTCGGCTATGACCTGCGGCTCTTTCCCGGCCAGCTCGCGCTTTTTCTCAGCGGCAAGGCCAGATTCGTTCGGGTCGGCGCGGAATTCTGATCAGCCTTCGGCCACCAGGTTGGAAAAACGGGTGAAGCGGTCGTCGAAATAGAGATCGATCTTGTTGGTGGCGCCATGGCGGTGCTTTTCCACCAGCAGCTCGGCCCGCCGGTGGGCCCGCTCGCACTTGTCAAGCCATTTGGCGTGGTCGGGCGAAGAGGGGTCCGGCTCGCGCGATTTGAGATAATATTCTTCGCGGTAGACGAACATCACCACATCGGCATCCTGCTCGATCGAGCCGGATTCCCGGAGATCGGCAAGCTGCGGGCGCTTGTCCTCGCGCTGCTCGACCGCGCGGCTCAACTGAGCGCAGGCGAGGATCGGCACGTTCAGCTCC
>JBOHKF010000228.1:0-8999 GCA_050729015.1 Rhizomicrobium sp.
CTTAAATACTAAGGACGCCGGTACACGTGGGAAGCTTCGAAATATCCCTGTGACCTGCGCTTGACCCTCCGGATACCTCCCGGATATATAGCGCCACCTTCCAGAGCAGGCCGTCTGCGAGCGTTTACGCAAAAACGCTGCTGGGAAGCCAGTTTAAGAGCCTATGGACGCGCGACTTTCCGGGTCCTTCCCGCCAAGTCCTCCGCGAGTTCGGACCGGGCAGGTTGCCCGCGTCCGGTTTTCGGTTTTGTTCATCCCTCGGGCTTCCGGCCTCAAGGAATGAAAGAGGAATGCAATGCCTACGATCAACCAGCTCATTCGCAAGCCTCGTGGCGAGAAGCCCAAGCGCAACAAAGTGCCGGCGTTGCAACGCTGTCCGCAAAAACGCGCCGTCTGCACCCGCGTCTACACGACCACCCCAAAAAAACCGAATTCGGCCTTGCGCAAGGTGGCGAAGGTGCGGCTTACGAACGGGTATGAGGCTCTCACCTACATACCGGGGGAGGGGCATAATCTTCAGGAACACAGCGTGGTCCTGATCCGCGGCGGCCGCGTCAAGGATCTGCCCGGGGTGCGCTATCACATCATTCGCGGCGTGCTCGACACCCAGGGTGTCAAGGATCGCAAGCAGCGCCGCTCGCTCTACGGCGCCAAACGCCCCAAGTGATCTGAAGCGAAGCTTCCCGGCCACGTTAAGGACGGGGAATCGATCGAGGAAAGTGAAGGAACGTTAGATGTCCCGCCGCCACCGCGCCGAACGCCGCGAGATCAATCCTGACGCCAAGTTCGGCGACCTGGTCGTCGCCAAATTCATGAACAGTCTGATGTATGACGGAAAAAAGGCCGCTGCCGAAGGCATCGTCTATGGCGCGTTCGACACTATCGCCGCGAAGACCAAGCAGGACCCGCTCGTGGTTTTCCACGAGGCGCTGCGCAACGTTTCACCCGCCATTGAAGTGAAGTCCCGGCGGGTAGGCGGCGCCACCTATCAGGTGCCGGTGGAGGTGCGAACCGACCGCGCCCGCGCGCTTGCCATACGCTGGCTGATCACGGCAGCGCGCGGCCGCAACGAACCGACGATGCAGGGACGACTTTCGGGGGAATTGATGGACGCCGCCGGCAATCGCGGCTCGGCCGTCAAGAAACGCGAAGACATCCACAAGATGGCCGACGCCAATCGCGCCTTCTCGCACTATCGCTGGTAAAATTCATGCCCCGCGCCACGCCGCTCGACCGCTACCGCAATATCGGCATTGCCGCGCATATCGATGCCGGCAAGACTACGACCACCGAGCGCATCCTCTATTACACCGGCAAGAGCCATAAGATCGGCGAAGTCCATGACGGTGCGGCCACCATGGACTTCATGGAGCAGGAGCAGGAGCGGGGCATCACCATCACTTCGGCGGCAACCACCTGCTTCTGGAAGGATCATCGCATCAACATCATCGACACTCCAGGTCATGTGGACTTCACCATCGAGGTGGAACGTTCGATGCGGGTGCTGGATGGTGCCGTGGCCGTGTTCGACGCGGTCGCAGGCGTTGAGCCGCAATCCGAAACCGTATGGCGGCAGGCCGATAAATACCGGGTGCCGCGCATCTGCTTCGTCAACAAGATGGACCGCACGGGCGCCGATTATCAGCGCTGCATCGACATGATGGTCGATCGCTTGGGAACGCGCCCGATGGTGATAACCTGGCCGGTGGGCACGGAGAGCGAGTTCAAGGGCATCCTCGACGTGGTCAGGATGAAGGCGGTTATCTGGCGCGACGAGCAGTTGGGCGCCAAATTCGACGAAGTGGAAATTCCCGCGGCGTACGCCGCCAAGGCGGCCGAACTGCGCTCTGCCCTGGTCGAGCTGGCGGTGGAGCAGGATGACACGCTCCTGGAAGCTTATCTGGAGATGGGCAAGGAACCGTCGCTGGCGGACCTCCAGGCCCTGATCCGCAAAGGGACCATCAATTTTCAGTTCGTGCCGGTGATGTGCGGATCGGCCTTCAAGAACAAGGGCGTTCAGCCGCTTTTGGACGCGGTGGTTGCCTATCTGCCATCGCCACGCGATATTCCACCCGTCAAGGGCACCGATCTCAAGGGCAACGAAGTGAGGCGCGCCGCCGACGACAAGGCGCCTTTCGCGGGTCTGGCGTTCAAGATCATGGACGACCCCTTCGTCGGCTCCATCACGTTCGTGCGCGTCTATTCCGGAACCGTGACGTCCGGCACCGGCGTATTGAATTCGGTCAAGGACCGGCACGAGCGGGTAGGTCGCATGCTCTTGATGCACGCCAATTCCCGCGAGGACGTGAAGGAAGCCGATGCCGGCGATATCGTGGCTTTCGCGGGCCTCAAATTCACGACGACCGGGGAGACGCTATGCGATCCCGCCCATCCGGTGATTCTGGAGCGCATGGAATTTCCCGATCCGGTGATCGAAGTCGCCATCGAGCCCAAGACCAAGGCCGACCAGGAAAAGATGGGCGTGGCGCTCAATCGTCTCGCGCAGGAAGATCCGTCCTTCCGCGTCTCGACCGATCAGGAATCCGGCCAGACCATCCTGAAGGGGATGGGCGAACTCCATCTGGAGATCAAGGTGGATATCCTGAAGCGGACCTATAAGGTTGAGGCCAATGTGGGCGCCCCCCAGGTAGCCTATCGGGAGACGCTCAGCCGCCCCGTCACCATTGATTACACCCACAAGAAGCAGACCGGCGGCTCCGGCCAGTTCGCGCGCGTCAAGATCGAGTACGAGCCGCTGCCTCCCGGCTCGGGCTTCGTCTTCGAGAATGACGTGGTGGGCGGTTCGGTGCCCAAGGAATTTATCCCGTCGGTGGAAAAGGGCATCAAGGCGCAAAAGGAATCGGGTCTCCTGGCCGGCTTTCCGGTAATCGATTTCCTGGCGCGGCTGGTGGACGGCGCCTATCACGAAGTGGACTCGAACGCGCTGACTTTCGACATCGCGGCGCGCGCCTCGTTCCGCGAAATCGCCTTCAAGGGCGCCGTCCGGCTTTTGGAGCCGATCATGAAAGTGGAGGTGGTGACGCCGGACGATTTCCTGGGCGGGGTGATCGGCGATTTGAACTCCCGCCGCGGCCAGGTGCAGGGCACGGATTCCCGCGGCAATGCCCAGGTCGTTACCGCGATGGTGCCGCTCGCCAACATGTTCGGTTACATCAACACACTGCGCTCCATGTCACAGGGGCGGGCGCAATATTCCATGCAATTCGATCACTATGAGCAAGTGCCGCAGGCGATCGCCGACGAAGTCAAAGCCAAATACGCGTGAATACGGACCAGGAATGAGAATGAGGAGGGCAGACAATGGCCAAAGCGAAGTTTGAGCGAACGAAGCCGCATTGCAACATTGGGACGATTGGCCATGTTGATCACGGCAAGACGTCGTTGACGGCGGCGATCACCAAGGTTTTGGCGGAGACCGGAGGTGCGAAGTACACGGCGTATGACCAGATAGACAAGGCTCCGGAAGAGAAGGCGCGTGGGATCACGATTTCGACGGCGCATGTAGAGTATGAGACGGCGAAGCGGCACTATGCGCATGTGGACTGCCCCGGTCATGCCGATTATGTAAAGAACATGATTACGGGGGCGGCCCAGATGGATGGGGCGATCCTTGTGGTGTCTGCGTCGGACGGCCCGATGCCGCAGACGCGGGAGCATATTCTTCTGGCCCGCCAGGTCGGGGTTCCGGCCTTGGTCGTGTTCATGAACAAATGCGACATGGTTGACGATCCGGAGCTTCTGGATCTGGTTGAGATGGAAGTGAGGGAGCTGCTTTCGAGCTACCAGTTTCCGGGGGATGAGATACCGATTGTGCGGGGCTCGGCGTTGATGGCGCTTGAGAACAAGGAGCCCAAGCTTGGCCATGACGCGGTGCTGGAGCTGATGGGCAAGGTTGACGAGTATATTCCCCAGCCCGACCGGCCGATCGACCAGCCCTTCCTGATGCCGATCGAGGATGTGTTTTCGATTTCGGGGCGCGGCACGGTGGTGACGGGGCGGGTGGAGCGTGGGGTTGTGAAGGTGGGCGAGGAAGTGGAGATCATCGGCATCCGCCCCACCTCCAAGACCACGGTGACCGGGGTTGAGATGTTCCGCAAGCTGCTGGACCAGGGGCAGGCGGGGGACAATATCGGTGCCCTGCTGAGGGGCGTGGAGCGGGAGGGAGTGGAGCGCGGACAGGTTCTGGCCAAGCCGGGTTCGGTGACGCCGCACACCCAGTTTCTGGCGGAAGCCTATATCCTGACCAAGGACGAAGGGGGCCGTCACACGCCCTTCTTCACCAACTACCGCCCGCAATTCTATTTCCGGACCACGGACGTGACCGGGATCGTCAAGCTTCCGGCAGGCACCGAGATGGTGATGCCGGGGGACAATGTCTCGGTGGAAGTCGAACTGATCGTCCCCATCGCCATGGAAGAGAAGCTCCGTTTCGCCATCCGCGAAGGCGGCCGCACCGTCGGTGCCGGCGTCGTCGCAAAAATACTTAAGTGATTTGCCAATGCAGAACCAGAACATCCGCATCAGGCTGAAAGCCTTCGATCACCGAATTCTTGACAATTCGACGCGGGAGATCGTCAACACCGCCAAGCGCACCGGCGCGCAGGTGAGGGGCCCTATTCCGCTGCCCACCGGCACCGAGCGCTTCACCGTGAACCGCTCTGCCCATGTGGACAAGAAGAGCCGCGAGCAATTCGAGATCCGGACGCACAAGCGTCTACTCGACATTATTGACCCCACTCCCCAGACCGTGGACGCGCTGATGAAGCTCGACCTGGCGGCGGGCGTGGACGTCGAGATCAAACTGTAAGGAGCGTCAGGTGCGCACAGGCGTGATCACGCAAAAGGTGGGCATGACCCGTCTGTTCCAGACAGACGGCACCCACGTCCCGGTCACCGTGCTGAAGCTCGATGGCTGTGCCGTGGTGGGCACCCGTACCGAAGAAAGGGATGGCTACTGCGCGATTACATTGGGCGCAGGCTTTGCCAAGCCCAAGAACATGTCGAAAGCTTCCCGCGGACAGTTCGCCAAGGCCGAAGTCGAGCCGAGACGGAAACTGGCGGAGTTTCGAGTTGACGCCGCCAACATGTTGGACGTGGGTGACCGGCTTCAAGCCGATCACTTCGTGCCGGGCCAGAAGGTGGACGTCACCGGGGTTACCATCGGTCGGGGCTTTACCGGCGCCATGAAGCGTTGGAATTTCCGAGGCCTGGAGGCAAGCCATGGCGTTTCTATCAGCCATCGTTCGCTGGGCGGCACCGGCGGACGCCAGGACCCGGGCAAGACCTTCAAGAACAAGAAGATGCATGGACACTATGGCGTGGACAATGTGACCACGCAGAATCTGGAAGTGGCCAAAGTGGATGTCGAACGCGGCCTCATCATGGTGCGAGGCGCGGTGCCGGGCTCCAAAGGTGGTTGGGTGATGGTGCGTGACGCAGTCAAGCGTCCAAACCAGGACGTTCCCAAGCCGGCGTCCGTGAAGAAGCGCGGGGCTGGCGCGCTTGCAGAAGCATCTTCGCCCACGAGCGAGAGCTGACATGAAAGCCAAGATCCTCAATCTCGACAACCAGGCGGCCGGCGACATGGAGCTTTCCGACGGCATCTTCGGCCTCGAGCCGCGCGTGGACCTGATTCAGCGCGTGGTGGTGTGGCAACTCGCCAAGCGCCGTTCGGGTCAGCACCGGGTACTGACCCGGGGAGAAATCAACCGCACCAAGCACAAGGTTTACAAGCAAAAAGGCACCGGGCAGGCCCGTCATGGCGCCCGCTCCGCCCCTTTGTTCGTGGGCGGCGCCAAGGCGATGGGTCCGGTCGCCCATAGCCATGAATTCGACCTCCCCAAGAAAGTGAAGGTCCTGGGCCTCAAGCACGCGCTTTCCGCGAAAGCCAAGGACGGCCAGCTTCTTGTCCTGGACGAAGTCAAGAGCAAGGAGATCAAGACCAAAACGCTGGCGAGGCAATTCGGCCTGCTCAAACTCAAGCGGGCGCTGGTGGTGGACCGCGAGTTCGACAGGAATTTCGAAATGTCGGCCCGCAATCTGGCAGAGGTATCGCTGCTGTCCGTGGCCGGCATCAATGTTTATGACATTATGCGAAGCGAACATCTGGTACTCACCGCATCCGCGGTCAAGGCGATCGAGGCGCGCCTGAAATGAGCAATCGTTACGATGTGATTCTGTCGCCCCTGATCACCGAAAAGGCGACCCGGATGAGCGAAGCCAACCAGGTGGTGTTCCGGGTGGCTGTTGACGCCACCAAGCCGGCCATCGCCAAGGCCGTAGCCGACCTGTTCAAGGTCAAGGTGAAAGCGGTCAACACGGTGGTCGTCAAGGGCAAGCGTAAATTGGCGCGCGGCAAGCGCTATACACGCAGCGATTTCAAGAAAGCGATCGTGACCCTGGAAGAGGGCCACCAGATCGATATCACGACGGGTCTTTGAGCCATGGCTTTGAAAAGTTACAAACCCACGACCCCCGGCCAGCGCCAACTGGTGCTGGTGGACAAGGCGGGCCTCCACAAGGGGGGACCGGTCAAGGCGCTGACCGAGGGAACCCATTCCCAAGGCGGACGCAACAACACCGGCCGGGTGGTGGTGCGTTGGCGAGGCGGCGGGCACAAGCAACGCTATCGTCTCATTGACTTCAAACGCCGGAAGTTCAACCAACCCGCCACGGTGGAACGGCTGGAATATGATCCCAATCGCACCGCCTTCATCGCCCTGATCAAATACAAGGACGGCGATCTTTCCTACATTCTCGCGCCGCAGCGCCTCGTAGTGGGCGATACCGTGATCTCCGGTGAGCGCGTGGATGTGAAGATCGGCAACGCCATGCCGCTTTCCGCGCTGCCCGTTGGCACCATCGTCCATAATGTCGAAATGAAGCCCGGCAAGGGCGGTCAGGTGGCGCGCTCGGCCGGGACCTACGCCCAGTATCTCGGTCGCGACGCCGGCTATGCCCTATTGCGCCTCAATTCCTCGGAAGTACGCAAGGTACCCTTGGCCTGCATGGCGACGGTAGGGGCGGTCTCCAATCCCGATCACATGAACGAGATCATCTCCAAGGCCGGGCGCAACGTGTGGAAGGGCAAGCGGCCTTCGGTTCGCGGCACCGCCATGAATCCCATAGATCATCCCCATGGCGGGGGCGAGGGCCGCACCAAGGGCGGGCGCCATCCCGTGACGCCCTGGGGCAAGCCCACCAAGGGCGGCAAAACGCGCGTCAACAAGCGCACCACGAAATTCATCGTGCGGACGCGCAAAGGCAAGGCACAGGGCATCCAATGACACGATCGATCTGGAAAGGTCCGTTTGTAGACGGTTATCTGCTCAAGAAGGCGGAGGCCGCCCGCTCGTCCGGCCGCAAGGACGTGATCAAGACGTGGTCGCGCCGCTCGACCATCCTCCCGCAATTCGTGGGCGTTACTTTCGGCGTCTACAACGGCCATAAGCATATTCCGGTCCTCATTAGCGAGGACATGGTAGGCCACAAGCTGGGCGAATTTGCGCCCACCCGGGTCTTCCACGGCCATTCCGCGGCTTCCTCATCGGCCGGCGACAGGAAAGCGAAGAGGGCGTGATGGGCAAGCAATCCCGGGCGCGTATGCTGGCCGATCACCAGGCAATGGCAATCGGCCGGAATATCCGAGTCTCTCCCCGCAAGCTCAATCTGGTAGCGCAGCAGATTCGCGGCAAGAAAGTGGACCGGGCGCTGAACGAACTCACTTTCTCCCAAAAGCGCATCGCCCGTGACGTGAAGAAGGTGCTGCAATCGGCCGTCGCCAACGCCGAAAACAACCACGATTTGGATGTGGACGATCTGGTCGTGCGCGAAGCCACGGTCGGCAAGAACCTGGTGATGAAGCGGTTTCAAGCCCGCGCCCGTGGCAATTCCGGCGGAATCGAGAAGTTCTTCAGCCAGATCACCATCGTGGTCGAGGAAAAGCGCGAAGCGGAAAAGAAAGAATCCAAAGCTGCACCCAATGTCGAAAAGTCAACCGGGGCGAAGGCTGGGAAGGGCGCTTCGGGGAGGAAGCCGGCCCGGAAGCCGAAGGCACCAAGAGCCGCCAAGGCAAAGGAGAAGGCATAATGGGTCAGAAGGTCAATCCGACCGGGCTGCGGCTGGGCATAAACCGGACTTGGGACTCGCGCTGGTACGCGGGCAAGAAGGAGTACGGCAAGCTGCTTCAGGAAGATCTCCAGATCCGCGATTATCTTACCGACAAACTCAAGGCTGCGGGTGTCTCCCGCATCGTGATCGAGCGTCCACACAAGAAGTGCCGGGTCACGATCCATTCCGCCCGCCCCGGCGTGGTGATCGGCAAGAAGGGAGCCGACATCGAAAAGCTGAAGAATGAGGTTCAGAAATTTACCGCCGACGAGGTCCATCTTAACATCGTCGAAATTCGCAAGCCGGAAACCGATGCGAAGCTGGTCGCCGAAAACATTGCCCAGCAGTTGGAGCGCCGGGTGGCGTTCCGCCGAGTGATGAAGCGAGCGGTCCAGACGGCGATGCGCCTGGGCGCGCTCGGCATCCGCATCAATTGCGGCGGAAGGCTGGGGGGTGCGGAGATCGCCCGTGTCGAATGGTACCGCGAGGGCCGGGTACCGCTTCATACCCTGCGCGCCGACATCGATTACGGAATAGCCACCGCCAAGACCACCTACGGCACCTGCGGCGTGAAAGTCTGGATCTTCAAGGGCGAGATCATGGAACACGATCCTTTCGCGACCGAGAAGCGCCAGGCGGAAACCGCGGAGGGCAGCCGCCATCCCCGCGAGCGCGCGCCGGCAGCCGAATAGCGAGAAGGACCATGCTTTCACCCAAGCGCACCAAATTCCGCAAGCAGCACAAGGGCCGCATCCACGGCCCCGCCAAAGCGGGCACGTCGTTGAACTTCGGCGCCTATGGCCTCAAGGCGCTCGAGCCGGAGCGGCTGAACGCACGCGAGATCGAAGCGGCGCGCCGCGCCATTACCC
>JBOHKF010000229.1:0-2701 GCA_050729015.1 Rhizomicrobium sp.
TGCGCCTGGGCTGGAGCCATGGCGATGACGAAATCATCTCCACCGAACAGGCAATCCAGTGGTTCGACTTTGCCGCCATCGGCAAAAGCGCGGCGCGGATGGATTTCAAGAAGCTGGACAATCTCAACGGACACTATATCCGCGCGCGTTCCGACGAGGCCCTGCTTGCTGAGCTCGCGGCCTTCCTCGAACGGCGAAGTCCACCCCATTGCCTGTCGCCAAAGGCGCGCGCCCGGCTCGGAGCCGCCATGCCGCTTCTCAAAGAGCGAGCCAAGACGCTGGTCGCGCTCGATCAGGGCGCGGAATTTCTGTATACGGACGGCGCCAGGGTGCTTGATCCTTCGGCCGCCAGACTGCTTTCACCCGAGGCGAGGGCCCGGCTTTCCCGAATTGTGCCCCTGATCGAGGCCACGGATTTCAGCTCCGGGGCTATCGAGAAAGTGGTGCGCAGCTTTGCGCAGAGGTGCGGCCTCAAGCTCGCCGACGCGGCCCAACCCTTGCGCGCGGCACTGACCGGGACCACCGTTTCGCCGCCCATTTTTGAAATGTTGTCACTGCTCGGGCGGGAAGAATCCCTTATCCGATTAAGGGCATACGCCACCGGATGAAAATTCGCCGGCAATCGCCCAAATCGCGTGACGCGGCGCACAAAGGCCGCTTATATTGCGGCGCAAGATAAACCGGCCCAGGGGAGTTTTCGATGCGGGAAAGCAAGATCAGGAAGGCGGCCAGCGCCAACTTCACCTACCAGGGCAAGACGCACGAGTTTCCTACCTTGAGCGGCAGCCAGGGCCCGGATGTGGTGGACATCCGCAAGCTTTACGAGCAGACGGGCATTTTCACCTACGATCCCGGTTTCACGTCCACCGCCTCGACCGAATCCGGCATTACGTTCATCGACGGGGACAAGGGCGTCCTGCAATATCGCGGCTACGCCATCTCTGACCTCGCCGAGCATTCGAGTTTCATCGAGACCTGTTATCTGCTCCTTTACGGCGATCTTCCCAACAAAGAGCAGATGGCGCAATTCTGGTATTCCATCAGCCACCACACCATGGTGCATGAGCAGTTGGCGAGCTTCTTCCGGGGATTCCGCCGCGACGCCCACCCCATGGCAGTGATGTGCGGGGTGGTGGGCGCGCTTTCCGCCTTCTATCACGACTCGACCGATATCAACGATCGGGCGCAGCGGGAGGTGGCAAGCCACAGGCTGGTCGCCAAGATGCCCACCATCGCGGCCATGGCATTCAAATACTCGATCGGCCAGCCCTTCGTGTATCCGCTCAACGAGATGGGCTACACCGAGAATTTCCTGCGCATGTGCTTCTCGGTTCCAGCGGAGGATTACAAAGTCAACAAGGTGCTGGCCAAGGCACTGGACACGATCTTCATTCTCCACGCCGATCACGAGCAGAATGCCTCGACCTCGACGGTAAGGCTCGCGGGATCCTCGGGCGCCAATCCGTTCGCATGCATCGCCGCCGGAATCGCCTGCCTGTGGGGCCCCGCCCATGGCGGGGCTAACGAAGCCGCTCTCAAGATGTTGGAAGAAATCGCAACTGTCGATCGCGTCCCCGATTATGTGAAGCGGGCGAAGGACAAGAATGATTCCTTCCGGTTGATGGGATTCGGCCATCGCGTCTACAAAAATTATGACCCGCGGGCCAAGGCAATGCAGATTCAGGCGCATGCCGTGCTGGACGAGCTGGGCTTGCACGACGACCCCTTGCTCAAGGTGGCGATGGAGCTGGAGCGTATTGCCCTTCAGGACGATTATTTCATCGACAAGAAGCTCTATCCCAACATCGATTTCTATTCCGGGATCACACTCAGGGCGCTGGGCTTTCCCAGCTCGCTGTTCACCGTGCTGTTTGCAGTGGCCCGCACCGTGGGCTGGATCGCCCAATGGAAGGAGATGTTGGAAGATCCGCATCAGAAGATCGGTCGGCCGCGACAGATTTATTCCGGGCCCACCGAACGCAAATATGTGCCGATGGCCGGGCGGAATTAGCGCAATTCCGGCCGCCGCGGATGGTCGATTCCATCGGCGCCTCTAAGTCACGAAGTCGAGCAGAATCCGTGCCGCGCGCAGGGAAGGGGACTCTTCTCCTTCGCCCAGCGCCAGCGCGAATTCATCCATGGCGCTGCGCTGGCGGGCGCACAGCGCAGGATCGCGAAACAATTTCTCCACTTCCCCGGCCAGCCTCTCGGGCGTCGCTGCATATTGCTTGAATTCCGGGACCGCCCGGCGTTCGAGGAGAATATTGATCAGCGTCATGTAGGGCGCCGTCATCAGCCGGTGCGCGAGCGCGTAAGTCAAGCCGCCCACCCGATAGGCCACAACCATGGGCGTGCGTGCCAGTGAAAGCTCGGTAGTCACTGTCCCCGAGGCCGCCAGGGCCACGTCGGCGGCGTCGAAGGCCGCGAACTTGTCGCTTTCGCCTTCCAGGATGTGGAGTGGCGTCGGCCAGCCTTGCGCGCCCGCTCGGACTTCGCGGGTCACATGCGCAACCGTGGGAAGCACGGTGACAAGAGCTTCGAGCCTGGCCGCGAGTAGCGCCACAGCCCGGCGAAAGACGGGAAGGATGAAACGAATCTCGCTGGCGCGGCTACCCGGCAGAAGAACCAGAAGCGGCCGATCCTTGGCGATGCCGTGGCGGACGCGGAATGCCTCGCCTCCGATCATCAGGGACTTCCGCTC
>JBOHKF010000230.1:0-3326 GCA_050729015.1 Rhizomicrobium sp.
CCATAAGTCCGCGTTAATGTGGCTGGGGGACTAGGATTCGAACCTAGACAGGCAGAGTCAGAGTCTGCAGTCCTACCGTTAGACGATCCCCCAGAAGCGGCGTGCTCGAGGATCGCCCGTTTAGACCAGCAGGCGTTGGCTTTCAAGCGCGCGGGCCTCGCCTGCGAAGGCTTGAACCGACCGGCGCTACTGGCCGAGATCGAGCTCCCTGAGGTTGAGGCTGTCGGCCGACAAGCTGTCACGCCCGGCAGGGTAGCCGTTCTGTTGCAGGATATAGGCCACCACGTCCCCATATTGCTCTTGATTGAGAGAGCCGGGCAGATCCTCCGGCTCGCTCTGCGAGATGATGTTGAGAAGCTTATAGGCCGTCAGCCCTTGCGATGCGGTGATTTGCCGGAAGGCGTGGCCTCGCAAGGGCGGTCCGGCGTCGCCTTCCATCCTGGCCCCGTGGCAGGACGCGCAATGAAGCGTGTAGACGGTGGCGCCATCCTGCGCCTGGGACAATGTGTAGACGGCAGGCGGCGCGTTCTGCGCAAGCGCCGGCAACGCCGCCAGTTCCGCAGCGGTGGCCGCGGCAAGCCAAAGGCTCCTGCGCATCAATCGCCCTTTAATCGGTCTGACATTCCTCACCAGTGTTTTCCAAGAAAGGTGAAGAACCGCATCACGCCTTGAAGGCCCGGAAACAGGCTCCAGGCATCGGCGAGAAACAGGAAAAAGACGGCATGGATCCAGGCGGCGCGCGAATCGAAGCGCACCAATTGACGCTGCACCCAGGCTGCCAGGACATGCCAGTTCACGAACAGCCAGGCCATGCCCACGCCGAGCGCGATGCCCGCAAGTATGTCGGTCGGATAGTGGAATCCCAACGCCGCCCGGCAGACCCCGGCAGTCACGAACGACCAGCCATAAGCCAGGCTGCCGCCCAGGCGCCATTCCAGAAAGACCACCGTCGACAGCGCGAAATAGAGCGTTGCGGTGTCGCTGGGGAACGAGTTGATGCGCCCCCACTGGCTGAGATCCTCGCGGTTGACCAGATAGAGATGAAGCTTGGGGTCGAAGAATGGGCGGATGTCCACATGCAGATGCTTCTGCAGCAAAACCGAAATTAAAGTCGCGAGGCAGACACCGGCCACGCCCACCAGCATGCGCCCGCGATGCCAGAAGTGATCCTTGGAGAACCACAGCACCATCAGGGGGACGAAGACCGGAACGCCGCGGGCGATGGGATTGAGCGCAAGCCCGCTCGCCAGCTTGGCCAGCCAGAAGTGACTCCTGAGAAGCCCGTTGAGGTAAACGACGATTTCCGTGTTGAGGTGTTCCACCGTCGTGACTTGCTCTCGTGGAGTCCGGGGTGGCTTGTGTGGGCGCCGGGAAGGCGATCACGCTTTCCCCGCGGTTCCCCATTCTCGATTCCGTGAACAAAAAAACGACGAGAGACCCCCGAAGGTTCCGGCGCAAAACGTTATGCCGCGCCGGGAAATTCCGGCCTGCATGGTCTCGAATTCGGCAGCCGCCGGGGTCCGCGGACCAGGAACCGCGCGCACGCGCCCAGCGATGACGCAAGAGCCCCACGGCTTTCGCCGCAGGGCTCGGCTTTCGAGGGCGCCTAGGGGGACCACCCTCACATGCGATCATGAGGGCCAGGCATGAAGCCGTCTTTGAGGGAACCGTGCAATTGCATCTTGCTTTTGAATAAAAGCGGGCTTGGTCAGGTCCCTCTCAGGGCCTGACGGGATAGGGCCTGTTGTCGGGGAAGAAGCCATCCCGGTTTGGCATGCGCACTTTGGGAAGCGAGGCCGCGTCCATCACCTCAGTCTTGTCTACGATGTTGGCACGGCCGAGTATGAAGGCCGCCAGCGAATAGACTTCGTCCGGCTTGAGCGAGCTTGGCGCCGTGTATGGCATGGCGCGGAGGATGTAATCGTAAAGCGTGGTGGCATAAGGCCAGTAGCTTTCCACCGTGATCTTGAATTTGGGCGTATCGAGCGTACCGCGGCCGCCGATCAGGGCGGGCCCGCCGCCTTGCGGAAGATTAGGATTGCGTATGCCTTCGAGATTGGCCCCGTGACACGATGCACATTGGGCGGCATAGATCTGCTGGCCCTTCTCGTACGTGCCGCTGCCGGGCGGCAGGCCTTGTCCATCGGGGCGCACATCCTGGTTCCAGGCGGCGATGTCCGCTTGCGTCGCCGGCGTGCCGAACGAATAATGGCCCGGATAGGCTTGGCCCAGAACCGGAGTTGCGGCAAGGGCCAGCGCCAGCATGCCGCCGCAAGCAATTCCGACATTTCGTCTGGCCGCAATTCTCGACGCGAGCGCGCTGCGTAGTCTTGCGGCTCTAAACATTGAGAACATTGGAAACGCTCCCGTCGGCGGAAATCTTCCAGCTTTGGATGCCGTTGTAATGATAGGTGGGCCCCACGCCTTCATGCGCGGTGAGGAAGGATTTGGTGGGTTGAACATACCCCGTCCGGTCGGTGGCGCGGCTTTGGATGATGGTTTCGTTGCCGTCCCAGGCCCAAGGATAACGGAACCGCACATGCGCCTTGGGGAGAATCGGCTCCTGAAGCGCGGCAAGCGCCCAGTTCTTTCCGCCGTCGGTGGAGATTTCCACGCGCTGGATGGGCGCGCGACCCGACCACGCCAGTCCCGTGATCTCATAAAAGCCCATGGCGGGCAGTTGCATCCCGCCCGATGGGAACGTGATCACCGATTTGGCCTCCATCACCAAGGAGAATTGGCGCGCTTTGCCCGTGAGCGTGATGAGGTCGGAATATTTTCCGGTCTCCTCGCGAGTCATGAAGGGCTTGTCACCTACCTTGAGCCGTCTCAGCCATTTGACGTTGATGTTGCCTTCCCATCCCGGAAGGATCAGCCGGATCGGATAGCCATTCCCAGGTCGCACCGCCTCGCCATTCTGGGCGTATGCCACGAAGGCATCGTCCATGATCTTGTCAATCGGGACGCTGCGCGACAGGAGCGCGCCGTCGGCGCCTTCGGCGAGCACCCAGGCTGCGCCATCCTTCACGCCGACCTGACTCATCAAGGTGCTGACGCGCACGCCCGTCCATTCCGAGGTGCTGGTCAGCCCGTGAGCGGCCTGGGCGGTCTTGGGCGCGGCACTGCGGGCCGTGCCGCCGGAATTGCCCGAGCATTCCAGGAAAAGCGTGCGCGAAATGGACGGAAAGCGTTTGAGATCCTCCACCGAATATTTCATCGGGCGGTCCACCATCCCGTGGATCAAGAGCCGGTGCTTTCCGGGATCGATGTCGGGAATGCCATTGTGATGGCGTTCATAATGAAGGCCGGAGGGCGTGATAATGCCC
>JBOHKF010000231.1:0-2519 GCA_050729015.1 Rhizomicrobium sp.
GTCAGAGTGGCGGCTTCGGCTTTCTTGGCGGGCCGGGCGAGACGCAGATCGAGGCGGACCGGCGCCTGATCGGCGAACGTATCGTCAAGATCAAGCGCGAGCTTATGGGGGTCGCGCGCACGCGGGGCTTAAGCAGGCAGGCGCGGCGCCGGGTGCCGTTTCCGGTGATCGCGTTGGTCGGTTACACCAATGCCGGCAAGTCCACCCTGTTCAACCGCCTGGCCAAGGCGGAGGTGCTGGCCAAGAACATCCTCTTCGCCACCCTCGATCCCACCATGCGCGGTCTAAGGCTGCCCAAGGGAGGCCGGGCGATTCTTTCCGACACGGTGGGCTTCATCGCCGACCTGCCAACCGAATTGGTTGCGGCATTCCGGGCGACGCTGGAAGAGGTCCTGGCTGCCGATGTCATCGCCCATGTACGCGATGCCCATCATGGCGAGAGCGAGGCTCAGAAAGGCGACGTGCTGAAAGTGCTGAGCGAGCTTGGGGTGCCCGAAGACCGGCCCATGATCGAGATTCTCAACAAGATAGACCTCCTGCCTTCGGGGGTTCGCGACGGATTGCTGGAGGGCAACCGCCAGGGTAAGCGGGCGGTGGCGGTTTCGGCCCTGGAAGGTCGAGGCCTGGATGCGCTTTTGGACCGCTTCGAGACCGAAGTAACACGTGACAACATCGCTCTGGAAATGACCTTGAACGCCAGCGATGGCGCGGCCCTTGCCTGGGTCTACCGCCACGCCGAAGTGGTCACGCGCAGGGAACGGGGCGGAAAGGTCGCCCTGTCCTTGCGGATTCCTCCCCAAGGGCGGGTGCGGTTCCACAATCGCTTCCCGGAAGAAACAAAATAAAGTCAGAATGTTTCTTCCAGTTGTTAATGTTGACAATAAGCGCAGAAGCTGTGGAAAAACCAACCCGGTGCGCACCTCGCGACCAAAAGAAGAGACGCCGCTAAGCCTCGGCAGTCTTTGCCTTCTGCCAGAGCGCTTCCATCTCTTCGAGGCTTGCCTCAGCCGGACCACGATGCTGACGGGCGAGCGATCCCTCGATGAAGCGGAAGCGGCGGACGAATTTCGCGTTGGCGGCCCGCAAGGCGGCTTCCGGATCCACCTTGAGGTGGCGTGCAAGATTGGCCACCGCGAACAGGAGGTCGCCGATTTCCTCGGTCCGTTTCAGGGGATCGGTTCCCGCCTCGGCCACTTCGCGCGCCTCCTCGGCGATCTTCTCCACCACCTTTTTGGCACAATCCCAATCGAAACCGACTCTTGCGGCACGACTCTGAAGTTTTTCAGCACGCAACAAGGCGGGCAGGGCGACGGGGACATCGTCAAGAATGCCGGCCGCCTCCTTCCCATCTTTGCCTTTGGCTTTGGCGCTGCGCTCGCCGGCCTTCATGGCCTCCCAGGCGTCTTTTTGCGCCGCATGGCTCGCCGGCGCGTCGACGCCCCAAAATACGTGAGGATGGCGGCGGATCATCTTGGCGGTAACGGCTGCGACCACATCGCCAAAATCGAACAGGTTCCTTTCCTCGGCCATGCGGGCGTGGAAAACAACCTGGAAAAGAAGGTCGCCCAGTTCCTCGGGGAGCGCGGCGAAATCGCGTTCCTGGATGGCGTGGGCGACCTCATAGGCTTCCTCGATGGTGTCAGGCGCGATGGTCTCGAATGTCTGGACGCGATCCCAGGGACAACCGTCAGGTGCCCGTAATCTCCGCATGATCTCCAAGAGCAGGTCGATGTGGCGACCCGGTTTGATTTCGGTCTCGGTCATAGGGAGGATTGGAGAGGGACGGAGCGCGCGGCGCAAGCAACATTTCCGCCCAGAATCCAAAAAGGCGTATAAGTAATATTATGTGAAATTACGCCTGGACGTCCCGGTTATGCCCCGGCATGGGCCGTCGGTCGAAGACTGAAGATTTAGCGCGCCTTGGATGGCTGTCTGGCCGGTACCCGCGTCACCACGAAATTCTTGAGTTGATCCAACGCGGGCTTGAAGCCGGGCGCGATGGCAAGCGCTTTGCGGTAGTCGTGGTAGGAATCGGTATAGCGGCCCAGGTAGAACTCGGCCACCGCCCGGTTGTAATAGCCGACATGCTCGTAAGAGAGGCCCAGCGCGATGCCCTTGTTGATGTCGGCCATGGCCTGGTCATAGCGCTTGAGGCCGATCAGGGCCGCGCCGCGGTCCACATAGCCGTCACCCAACTCCGGCATGAGGGCGATGCCCTCGTCGTAGTCGCCCATGGCCTCGTCGGTACGGCCCAGCGCTGCCTCCATGACCGCGCGGTTGATATAGGTCCCGGCCCGGGCATGGGTATCGAGCGCACCCTCTTCGAGCGCCTCATTGCAGGTGGCAATCGCGGCAGCGGGATCGGTTCCCGCCTTGGCCATCAGGAAGCAGTCATGCGCGAGGCCCGAGCCGATCACAGTCACCAGCGCTTGGGCTCGGCCAGGCAAGAAAAGAAGCGCCGCGCCGGCAAGGAGAGCGGCGGCGCTTGCTCTCGTCACCGCTCGGGCACCACCTTGAAG
>JBOHKF010000232.1:0-6165 GCA_050729015.1 Rhizomicrobium sp.
CTGATCGATAATTATGACAGCTTCACCTACAACCTCTTCCATTTCCTCAGCGAACTGGGAGCACATGTCCGGGTGGAGAGAAACGACGCCTTGTCGGCATCCGAAGCGTTGGCGCTCGATCCCAGGGCCATTGTGCTCTCGCCCGGCCCCTGCACGCCCGACGAGGCCGGAATCTGCCTCGACCTGGTCAGACAAGCCGATGGCCGGGTGCCGATCCTGGGCGTCTGCCTTGGCCATCAGGCAATCGGCCAAGCCTATGGCGCGCGCATCGTGCGGGCGCCTCGCCCGATGCATGGCAAGTTGAGCCAAATGCATCATACCGGCAAATCGCTGTTTAGGGGACTGGCCAATGATTTCGAGGCCACACGTTATCATTCCTTGACCATCGCGCCGGAGAGCCTTCCGGAATCGTTGGAAGTCACGGCTTTGAGCGACGACGGCGTGATCCAGGGCGTGATGCACAAAAGCCATCCCGTCCATGGCGTGCAATTCCACCCCGAAAGCATCGCCACCGAAAACGGCCGCGCGCTGCTCGCCAATTTTCTCGCGCTGGCGCGATGAGCGAAATCCTGGACCTTCGCCTGGCGGAAAAGCCTCTCGACGCGGCCGAAGCGGCCAATGCGTTTGCCCGGCTTTTAAGCGGCAAGGCGGCCGAGGACGAAATCAAGTCCTTCCTGCTCGCTCTTTCCAAACGCAAGCCCGCGACGTCGGAATTCGTCGGCGCGATCACGGCGGTCCGCGGGCAAATGAAGGCAATCTCCGCCCCGCCCATGGCCATGGACCTTTGCGGCACCGGCGGCGACGGGCTTGGCACACTCAATATCTCGACCGCGGTTTCCTTCGTGGTGGCGGCGGCCGGCGTCCCGGTCGCCAAGCATGGCAACCGCTCCATGTCGTCCAAAAGCGGCGCCGCCGACGTTCTGGAAGCGTTGGGCGTGAAAATCGATCTCGCCGCAGAAACAGCCGAACGCGTGTTGGAGGAGATCGGTATCGTTTTTCTTTTCGCCCAGACCTATCACCCCGCCTGGCGGCATGTGGCGGCGGCACGGCGCGCCATCGGCACACGCACCATCTTCAATCTTCTGGGGCCTCTGGCGAGCCCCGCCCGGGTAAAGCGGCAATTGGTGGGCGTGTTTGCAGAGGAATGGCTGTTACCCTATACGCAGGCGCTTCAGGCGCTGGGCTCGGAACGTGCCATGGTGGTGCACGGCCGTGACGGGCTGGATGAAGTGACCACCACCGATATCACCTACGCCGTTACTCTGGATAAAGGCATTATCAGCCGGTCGGAAATTTCCCCGGAGGAAGCGGGCTTAACCCGCGCCCGCCTCGACGACCTCAAGGGCGCAGATGCGGCGACGAACGCCAGAGCCTTGGAGGCCGTTCTTCAAGGAAAGAAGGGCGCCTATAGGGACATCGTGGTGCTCAACGCGGCCGCGGCCCTGATGGTGGCCGAACGGGCAGCGACTATAAAGGAAGGGGCGATACTGGCTAAAAGCCTCTTGGATAGCGGCGGGGCCAAGGCCAAGCTTGACCGGCTGGTCGAGGCCTCGAACCGAAAATGACCATTCTCGATCGAATCTCCGCGTACAAAAGACACGAAGTGGCGGCCGCCAAAAGCCGCCTCAAGCCCCAAGAGGTCGAGGCCATGGCCCGGGACGCCGATCCGGTGCGCGGGTTTCAGGCAGCACTGGAAGCCAAACGGAATCGCGGCGAATACGGCCTGATCGGTGAAGTGAAGAAGGCAAGCCCCTCCAAAGGGTTGATCCGGGCCGATTTCGACGCCACCCAAATCGCCCAGGCCTATGAGGCCGGGGGCGCGGCCTGCCTTTCCGTGCTCACCGACATTCCCTCCTTCCAAGGGTCGCCTGAGTTCCTGGCGCTGGCGCGCCGGGCAACTTCACTGCCGGTGCTGCGAAAGGACTTCATGCTCGAGGCCTATCAAGTGGCCGAAGCACGGAGTTGGGGCGCCGACGCCATTCTCATCATCCTTGCCATGGTGGATGATGGAACGGCCGAGGCCCTGATGGAAGCAGCCGCGCGTTTCGGCATGGACGCTCTGGTCGAAGTCCATGACGAAGACGAGATGACGCGGGCCGCCAAGCTGCAAGCCCCGCTCATCGGCATCAACAATCGCAATCTCAAGAGTTTCGTCACCGATCTCAGTGTCACCCACATGCTCGCGCCCCGGGCACCCGGGAACGCCCATCTGGTTGCCGAAAGCGGGTTCGAGGCCCAATCCGACCTGAAGCGGTTGGCGCAATCCCGCGTGACTTCGCTCCTCGTCGGCGAAAGCCTGTTGCGGCAGACGGATATCGAGGCCGCCACGCGGCGGCTCTTGGAAGGCGGCTTCCCTCAATGAGGAGCCTGTCCCATCTCGACGAAAAGGGCGCGGCCAGGATGGTGGACATCGCGGCAAAGGCGGCGACCTTCCGTGAAGCGACCGCGGAGGCCACGGTGCATTTATCCAGGCAGGCATTTCGGGCGGTGAGCGAAGGGCGCGCGCCCAAGGGCGACGTGATAGCCGCAGCCCGCATCGCCGGCATCATGGCGGCCAAGAAGGTGCCCGCGCTGATTCCCCTGTGCCACTCCATCGCCATCACCAGGGCAAGTCTGGATTTCGAATTCGACGGCAAACGTCGCGCCATCCGCATCCTCGCCACCGTTGCCGCCAGCGGCCGGACGGGCGTCGAAATGGAGGCGCTGACCGCCGTGTCCGTGGCGGCGCTAACCCTTTACGACATGATCAAGGGCGTGGACAAAAGTACCGTCGTCGAAAGCATCCGCCTTCTCGCAAAGTCGGGCGGCAAGAGCGGCACTTACAGGGCACCGGCCTTACCCCGAGCTGCCGGCCGTCTCAAACCCAAACCTCACAGGTAAAAAGCGTGGCGTCCAAATCGGCATCGGCTGCTTCACCCGCGGGAAAAGACATGCTGAGGGTGGACGAGGCCCGCGAGCGCGTCGCTGCCGCGTTGCGGCCGTTGGGAAGCGAACCTGTCGGCATCGACGATGCCTTCGGCCGGACTCTGGCAGAGGATGTGCGTGCGAAAACCAGCCAGCCGCCTTTCGCCACTTCGGCGATGGATGGCTATGCGGTGAGGAGCGCCGACCATGGGCCCCGCCGCGTCATCGGCCGCGCGCCGGCGGGCCATCCCTATTCGGGCAAAGTGGGCGAAGGCGAAACGGTGCGGCTTTTCACGGGAAGCGTGGTTCCACAAGGAGCCGACGCGGTGCTGGCGCAGGAAGATGCGCGAATGGAAAATGACCGCGTGCATTTCACGGCGGAGCCCGTGCCGGGAAAATTCATCCGCGACGAAGGCCTCGACTTTCGCCCGGGCACCCTCCTGCTCGGCAGGGGAAAGATCCTTTCCGCGCGGGATCTGGCGCTGTTGGCAGCCGCGGACTTCACCCATGCGGAGGTGACACGGCGGCCGCTGGTAGCCCTTGCCGCCACCGGCGATGAACTCTCCCTTCCCGGAGCCCCTCGCAAGCCCGGCGGCATCGTTGCTTCATCGGTGCATGGGTTGAAGGCCTCGGTCAGGCAGTGGGGCGGCGACGTGCTCGATCTTGGCATCATCCCGGACCGGCTCGATGCCATCGCAGGCCTCGCAAATATTACCTGCGATCTTCTTGTCACTGCCGGTGGCGCATCGGTTGGCGATCACGATCTTTTGCGGGCGGGCTTGAGCCCCCACGGCTTCGTTCTCGATTTCTGGAAGATCGCCATGCGTCCCGGCAAGCCCGTGATCTTCGGCCATGTGAAGGAAACGCCCTTGCTGGGCCTGCCGGGTAATCCCGTCTCGACTTTCGTCTGCGCGCTTCTGTTTCTGAAACCTGCGATCGCCAGGATGCTGGGACGCCCACCCCAATCAATGCAGAGAAAGGCACGCCTGCTGGGAGCGCTTCCGGACAATGGCGAGCGGCAAAGCTATCTGCGCGCCAGGAAGGAATGGAAGGCCGGCGAAGATTGGGTCCGTGCCTTCATCGGTCAGGACTCCTCGGTGCTGAGCGCCTTCAGTGCTGCCGATGTCCTCATCGTGCGGCCGCCTTACACCGGGGAGTCGCGCGAGGGCGAGTTGGTTCCAATCCTCGATCTGGATTGACGGAAAGGAAAATGGCGGCCTTGGGCCGCCATTTTCCAGGCAAGCACGGTTTACGTAGAACGTGATCCAAATGCCGCTGCGCCAATAGCGGCGGCCGTCATGTTCGTGCCAGCGGTAATGGTCCCGGTCGCCCCAATGCCAATTGTCGGGATGCACCGTGAGACCCCATGACGGCTGGTACTGGTAGCGGTCATGGGCATGCCAGCAAGACCCCTCGCCGTTGCAGACCACATAGGCCGAAGCCTGCGTGGCGGCAAAGGCCAGGGTGGCAGCGCCAAAAACCGCGGCAACTGCGCCCTGCCAGATTCGATTCTTCATGTCCTTCTCCAGGTTCAGCTTCTGTCCCGCCTATGGGAAGAAAACACCCCCGGCTGGTCTCTGTTCCGGCGGTCATGGTTGACGGGCCAGTGGAACTAAAGTAGAACAACTCTCCGTGTTTCGGCTTTGTTCGCTGACCCGCGCCGGGTCAAAGCCGGATGCAAGCCGGGGAACCGGGAAGGGAGGACACGGCCATGCTCACCCGCAAGCAATATGAACTCCTGCTCTTCATTCACGAGCGCATTCGCGAGTCAGGCGTGCCGCCTTCCTTCGACGAAATGAAGGAAGCCTTGGACCTAAAGTCGAAATCGGGAATTCACAGGCTGGTCACGGCGCTGGAAGAACGCGGATTCCTGCGCCGCATGGAAAAACGCGCCCGCGCCCTCGAGGTCTTGCGGCTGCCGGAAAATGTCGCGGAGACGGCGCGGCCCGCCACTACCAGAAGCCAGGCGCAGAGGATCCTGCCCGCGGCGCGGCACGGCCGCACCGATCGCTTGGCCGACCCGCGCCACAACGCCCCCCGGCGCGCCATGGGCGATGGCGATCATGCCGTCAATGTCCCGTTGGTGGGCCGTATCGCCGCCGGCACGCCCATCGAAGCCTTGCAGAACCGCATCGCCGACATTCCGGTGCCCGGCGGGATGGTGGGGCGCGGCGAACATTACGCGTTGGAAGTGACCGGCGATTCCATGATCAATGCCGGCATTCTCGACGGCGATACCGTGATTATTCAAGAGAGCGAGACGGCGAACACGGGCGAGATTGTGGTGGCGCTGGTGGACGACAATGAAGCAACCCTGAAGCGCTTGCGGCGCCGTGGCGATTCCATCGCTCTGGAGGCCGCCAATCCCGCCTATGAAACGCGGCTCTATGGCGCGGACCGGGTGAAAGTGCAGGGCCGGCTGGTGGGTCTGATCCGGCGCTACTGAGCGACCCAGGGACGCTTGCCGCGGACCTCGTTGACGCTCCTTGCACGAAGCGGCGCGAACATGATCGCGTAGCCGCCGCCTTTCGCGAGCGCGTGCGAATCCAGAACCAGCCGCGGGCCGGAACAGGCCGAGACCGGCGCCGCGCTCACGACCAGGTCGGCGTGCAGGCAGTCCTCATCCAAAGCCTCGGGCCGCTCGGTCAATGCGAGCGTGAGTCCATGCTGGCGCGCAACGCACCCGAGGGCGTCGCAGGTGACAAGTGAAGGATCCACGGCATCGCGCCAGGAGCGGCCATCGCCGTCGCGAATCAGCCAACGCCCGGCCGCATAGCGATCCTTGGGAGGGAATGGAAAATAGAAACGCCCGTCGGTGTTCCTGAGAGCGATGGTGCGGGCGTCGGCCCCCACCATCAGATCGGGCTTTGGCGCATGAACGGCCAGGAACGCGCCTAAGATCATCGGCACAATACCCCACCATCGCCAACGTCTCTGCCAGATCAGGAGCCACAATCCGCCGAGCGCAATCACGACAAGAGAGGCGAGCGGAAATGCCGGGGTCATGGTGACCGCACCGGGCAGCCCGGAGACAAAGCGGCCCACTCCGACCATCAGCGAAATGCCCCAGGAAAGCGCCTGAAGAGGCCAATGATCGAGTCCCAAAGGCATCGCCGCCACGCTCAGGGCAGCCGAGGGCATCACCACCAGCCCCATCACCGGCATGGCGAGAAGGTTGCCGAGCACCGCGTAATGCGTCGCGCGGTCGAAATGGAAGATCGCATAGGGAATGGTGGCGATGCTGCCGACGAAGCTCGTGAC
>JBOHKF010000233.1:0-3650 GCA_050729015.1 Rhizomicrobium sp.
GGTGGGGGCATCGGGTGCGATCCTGTCCTATGTGATGTGCAAGGGGATGAACCGCAGCATCTTCAACGTGCTGCTGGGCGGCTTCGGAGGCGAGGGCGCCGCCGTGGCCGGCCCCGGCGGCGCAGCGGCTGATCGCACCGTGAAAAGCGGCAATGCCGACGACGCGGCCTTCATCCTCAAGAACGCCTCCAAGGTCATCGTCGTGCCCGGCTACGGCATGGCGGTGGCGCAGGCGCAGCACGCGTTGCGCGAGATGGCGGACACGCTGAAGAAGGAGGGGGTGGAAGTGAAATACGCCGTCCACCCCGTCGCCGGCCGGATGCCGGGGCATATGAACGTGCTGCTGGCGGAAGCGAACGTGCCGTACGACGAAGTGTTCGAGCTGGAAGACATCAACTCGCAATTCGCCAACACCGACGTCGCCTATGTGATCGGGGCCAACGACGTGACCAATCCCGCCGCCAAGACCGATCCGAAATCACCCATATTCGGCATGCCAATCCTAGATGTGGAAAAAGCCAAGACCGTCCTGTTCGTCAAGCGCAGCCTGGCCGCCGGCTATGCGGGCGTCGAGAATGAGCTTTTTTTCCGGGACAACACCATGATGCTGTTCGGCGATGCCAAGAAAATGACGGAAGGGATCGTCAAGGCGCTTGGATAGACCGCGCAAGGCCCCGCCTTCACGGTGACGCCCCGGTTTTTCCCCTTCGCTTGCTCGCAAGAAAAGTTAGGCCGTCCGCCGCGGCATCGCCAGGATCGCGAGTCCCAGTTCGGCCAGGATGCGCACGATCAAGAGCGCGATGAAAGCTGAGACCAGAGTCCTGATAATCACGAAGACGCCAGACCGGACCGGGTGGCGGCGCATCATGAAGTAGCGCCTGTGGCCAAATCGGATGAAGCGTCCGCGGACGCGGGGGTTCTGGGCGGCTGGCTGCGAACCTTGCGGGGCGGGCGTGGCGGCCGGCGGATTGGCCGCCCTGGAAACCGCCGTCGGCGGCGGCAGGGGCGACCGGCTGATCAGGACGGCGCCGCGCCAAAGCCCGAAAATCACGCCAATGGCGATCAGGATGAGAGCGATGGCGTAGAGCAGCCGGATCAGCCGTTCACCCATCGAAACCTGAAAAGACAGGATATCCCGTGCTGCCATGTTCACCTCCATGAGGCCAGGAGTGCAGTCATCCTACCAGGGGGCCAGGTGCCAACCTTTGTCATTTGTTTGTCAGCCCGCCCATCGCGCAGACAATCCTCCACTCCTCGGGGGTGACCGGCTGGACCGAGAGACGGGGGCTGTTGACCAGGGTCATTTTGGCAAGCCTGGGGTTTGCTTTGGCCGCCGCCAACGTGACCGGCTGGGGCATGTCCTTGCCTGCTTTCACGTCCACCAGCCCGAAGAGTCCCGCTTCGTCGGTGGGGTCGGGCCGATATTCGCCGATCACTTCCACCGTCCCCACGACCGCCTTCTCCTTTCCCGTGTGATAGAAGAAGCCCTGGTCGCCCTTGCGCATGGCCTTCATGTTGCGCTTGGCGATATGGTTGCGCACGCCGCTCCAAGGCTCGCCATCGGCCCCTTTCTTCTTCTGCATCTCCCACGACCAGGCCTCCGGTTCGGTCTTGAACAGCCAGTAATTCATTCCGCCCCCAACTTTCGGGTCATCAGCCGGCCCGTGGCCTCGTCCAGGGCCAGCGTCCCGCTTAAAAGATCGGCCATCGCCTCGGCAATCGGAAGCTCGATCTTAAGGGCCCGCGCGCGTTTGACCAGGGCAGGCGCCGTCGTCACCCCTTCCGCCAGAGGGTGGCCTTGCGTCTTGAGTGCGGCCGGGGATTTGCCCTGCCCCAAAGCCAGCCCAAAGGAGAAATTGCGTGAGCTTTTGCTGGTGGCGCTCAGCACCATGTCGCCCAATCCGGAGAGTCCCATCAGGGTTTCCTGCCTGGCGCCCAGCGCCTCGCCCATGCGGACCAGCTCGGCAAAGCCGCGTGCCAGCAAGGCGCCACGCGCATTCTCGCCGAGCCCCAAACCTTCCACCACGCCGCAGGCAATGGCGTAGACATTCTTGGCGGCGCCGCCCAGGGCCACGCCGATGACATCCTCGCTGACATAGGGCCGGAAGGAGAGCGAGCCTAAACTCGCCTGCAGGGGCTTTGCGTGCTTCCCCGCGATGGTGACGGCGGTCGGACGCCCCAGCGCTACGTCACGAGCGAAGGACGGGCCGGAGAGAATCGAGATCTCCGCTTGGGGCAGCGCCTCGGCGAGCAGTTCCGGAAGCAGCCGGCCGCTTTCTTGCGCCATGCCTTTGGCGCAGATCGCCAGCGGCGTTCCGGGAACGATCAAGGGCGAAAGTGCGCGCGCGAACTCGCTCACGACTTGCGCCGGCGTCGCGAGCAGAAGCGCGTCGGCCTTCATCGCTTCCCTGAGATCGCAAGTCGCCGCCAGGGCGCGAGGAAGCTTCACTCCGGGCAGAAAGGGATTCTCGCGGTCTTTAGCGATGGCGTCTACCACTTCGGGTTCGCGCGCCCACAGGATCGTCGAGCGTCCCGCGGCGATAGCAGCTAGCGCCAGGGCGGTGCCCCAGGCGCCGCCGCCCAGAATGGAGATGCGCGAATAGGGGAAAGGCTCAGCGCTCATGGTTGCACGGGCGGAAACGAAATGGTTTGGTGCCCTGGAAAAGCCAACTTATCCTCATCATGCGCGTCGCTGCCATCTTGGCCGCCTTTCTTTTTGTTTTTGCAGGCGCGGCTCAGGCGGCCCGTTATCCGGGCACCTACAGCGACAGCGAGGCCCAGGCCCTGGATAAGGTGAGCGCCTATCTTAATTCCATTCGCACGTTGAAAAGCAACTTCGTGCAAATGGGTCCCCAGGGCGATATCGCCCAGGGCGAATTCGACCTCTCCAAGCCCGGCAGGCTCCGCTTCTCTTACGATCCGCCAAGCCCCATCCTGATTGTGGCGACCGGCGGGGAAATTTATGTGAAAAATTCCAAGCTCAACACCCTGGACCGCACCGCCATCGCCGACACGCCTCTGGACCTGCTGCTCAACGGGGATGTGGACCTCAAGCACGATCCGGCGGTGACCGGAGTCGAACGGCAAGGCCACGCCTTAATCGTTCACGCCAGGGCCGACACAGTTCGCAACCAGAGCAATATCACGCTGGTCTTCACCTACCCCGAGATCGAACTCCGGCAGTGGATGGTGAAGGACAATCAGGGGGGCGTGACCACCGTGGCTCTGACCGGCCTTGAGACGGGCGTGGCACTTCCGGATAGCCTGTTTGCCGTGCCAAGGAAGACTCCATCCAAATAGCTTGACAACATGGTAAGTGTATATTTACCGTAAGTGGTGACTTACCATATAGTTCTGGACGCATTGGGAGAGCCGACCCGCCGCTTGCTGTTCGACCGGCTGTGCCTGGCTCCTTGTTCCGTGGCCGCTCTTGCGGCGGGTCTTTCCGTGACCCGTCCTGCGGTTTCCCAGCATTTGAAGATTCTCAGAGCGGCGGGGCTGGTCGGCGTCCAGGCTGTTGGCACCCGCCACGTCTACCGTGTGGAGGGCGAGGGACTGGCCTCGTTGCGCGCGTGGCTCGACCGACTTCGGGACGATGTCCTCGATGCCCATAGGGCGGAAATCCAGCGTCAATTGGACGAGAGGAAAAG
>JBOHKF010000234.1:0-2968 GCA_050729015.1 Rhizomicrobium sp.
CCGGTCCTTCGTCCTCAACCAGGATTTCGTACTGCCCGGGCGACGCATCCAATCGAACAGCGGCGGTCCTGCCATAGGCGATGGCGTTCTCGATGAGGTTGCGCACCGCGCGGCGGATTTCATTGGGCCGGCAGTTGACCGGCGCCGGCGCGTGGTTCTGCCAGACCACCGGTTCGCCAAGATCGTCGAGATCGGCGCAAAGGCTTTCGACCAGCGCCGAAAGGTCCACACTGCGCTTGCTTTCGCCGCTGGCGCCGCGCGCCGCCGCCAGCACCTGCTCGGTCAGATCCTGCAACTCATCGAGATTCTGCTCGAGGCCTTCCCGCAGTTCCTCATCCTGCACGAATTCCAGATTGATGCGCATGGCGGTGATGGGGGTGCGCAAATCGTGGCCCACCGCGGAAAGAAGTTGACGCTGGCTGGCCATGGTGCGGGCGACCTTCTCGGTCATCTGGTTGAAGGCGATGGCGGCGTTGCGCACGTCGTCCGGGCCCTTTTCCTCGACATGGGGAGCCGGCCCGCCACGGGCAACTATGGAGGCGGCCTTGGTGAGGGCGTAAAGCGGCCTTGCCACGCGCCGCGCCATCAGGGCGGCGGCGATGGAGGCGACCAGAATCGCCGCCGCCGCCGCGACAATGATCTCCACCGGCCAGCGCGGAGGCGTGCGCAGAAATACCGCCGACAATTTGGTGTGATCGTCGAGCGGGATGGTCAGGCGGAATGCTTCCGCATTTTTGTCGAAGTCCTCGGGCAGAAGCTCGGGTGGGATATGGCGTGGCGACTCATGAAGCTGGACATGGAACAGGCCGAAGCGGACCTGTGGCGGAAGGGCGGTCGCCAGCCTTTGGGCGAAGCCCCGTTCCTCTTCGTTCATGGGACGGGCGGCAATCGGGTAGGAAGCCGGCAATTCGGTGAAATGCCAGAAATGCGTGCTCATGGTCTTCATCACCACGCCGCGGGATGATGGCGGGATGGCGGCCAAGGTGGTGGCTACGGCGGCGGCGCGGTCCACCACGCGCTCGGTTAGCGAAGTCTCGCTCTGCATCTCGTTGCCGCGCGCGAACCACCAGGCGACGGCCAGATTGGAGATCACCAGTGCCGCCGCGGTCACGGCGATCAACTGGACGACCAAGGTGCGGGGCCAAAGCTTGTGCTTCACGCCGCTTCCGGCTCCATCGCAAAAATGTAGCCGCCTCCCCAGACCGTCTTGATATAGCGAGGATTCTTGGGATCGGGCTCGATTTTCTTGCGCAGGCGACTCACGTGATTGTCTATCGAGCGGTCGAACAGGTCGGCGTCGCGGCCTTTGGTGAGGTCGAGAAGCTGGTTGCGGGTAAGGGCTATCTTGGGCCGTTCCAGAAGGGCGGTGAGCAGGCGGAACTCGCCGGAAGACAGGGGAAGAGCCACCCCGTCCGGGCCGATCAATTCCCGCTGCCCGGTATCGAGCGTCCAGTCGCCGAAGCGAATCCGCTCCGCCCCCGGCGGCTTCTGCCTGGGCGGCAAGGCCTGGGTGCGCCGAAGCACGGCGCTTATCCGCGCAATCAATTCGCGCGGACTGAAAGGCTTGGCGATGTAATCGTCGGCCCCCATTTCGAGGCCGATGATGCGGTCCACTTCCTCGCCCCGGGCGGTGAGCAGGATCACGGGAATCTGCGAAGTCTCGCGGATCGACCGACAAAGGCTCAAGCCATCTTCGCCCGGCATCATGATGTCCAGAACGATCAGGTCTATGGCCGCGCCCTTCATGACCTTGCGCGCGGCCTGGGCGTCAGGCGCGGTGGTGGCGCGATAGTCATGTTCGCGCAGATAGCGTGCCAAAGGCTCGCGAATGTCGCGCGCATCCTCCACCAGAAGGACATGCGGCTTGCTTTCATCCTTGGTCATGAGATGCAATTTTGCGTTCACGGCATGGCCCTACGCAAACAAGGATTTGTCGCAAATCCTGTCAGCAGCGCAAAGTCTCGGTGATTTGCGCCAAAATCGAAAGGGCGATTTCTGCCGGGCTCCGTGCGCCGATGGGAAGGCCAACCGGCGCATGAATGCGGTTGAGTTGTGCATCCGCGAAACCGCGCGCCTTGAATCGCGCGATCCGCGCCGCATGCGTCTTTTTGGAACCAAGGGCGCCGATGTAGAAGGCCGGACCCGAAAGAGCGGCCTCCAGGGCCGGATCGTCTATCTTGGGGTCATGGGCCAAGACTACCAGGGCCGAGCGCGGCCCCAAGGTTTGGTCGATGAAGGTCTGGTCGGGCCAGTCATGGCTCAGCCGGGCTCCGGGAAAACGGGACTCGGTTGCGAAAGCGGCGCGGGGATCGACGATGCGGACGACATAGCCCGCCAGCACTCCCATGGCGGCTAACGGTTGGGCAATGTGGACGGCGCCCACAAGGACGAGTTCCAGCGGCGGGTTGTGCACCTCCAGGAACCATGTACGGCCTTCGATCTCGGCTTCGGCGCTGCGGTCGGCGCGCGCGGCAGCGCGGGCGGCCAAGCCCAGAGGAGAGTCGTCCGCAAAAGGGTCTATCAGGCGTTCCTGGCCCTCCGCCCGGCCGAGGGCGCGCACCCAGGCTTTCGCGTCGGCCCGGGCCAGAATTTCCAGCACCTGGCGCTTCATGGATCTATGGGCTCGACAAAGACCCGAATGCTGCCGCCGCAGGCAAGGCCGACGTCCCAGGCCTCGGCGTCGGTGACGCCGAATTGCAGCTCCCGCGACCGGCCATCCGCGATGGTCTCAAGCGCGGCTTCTATCACCCGTCCTTCCACGCAGCCGCCGGAGACCGAGCCGGCAAATGCACCGTCGTCGCGAACCGCGATCTGGCTGCCCGAAGGGCGCGGTGCCGAGCCCCAGGTGCCGATCACCGTGCCAAGGGCCACGCGATGCCCCTCCGACAGCCACGCGGCCGCGGTGCGCAGTTCTTCGCTCATGGAGCAACTGTCGGGGGAAGCGGAGGAAAGCTCAAGCGGGATTAAC
>JBOHKF010000235.1:0-1649 GCA_050729015.1 Rhizomicrobium sp.
GCTCGGGGCCAATCCTGTCGGCGGAAGAGCATGATTTTTTCCGCGAAATCCGCCCTTTCGGCTTCATCCTGTTCGCTCGCAACATTTCCGATCCCGAGCAGGTCCTGCGCCTGGTGCGCTCCATGCGCGACGCGGCAGAGGATGATTTGGCGCCAGTGCTTATCGATCAGGAGGGAGGCAGGGTGGAGCGCCTCATGCCGCCTCACTGGCACGCGCGGCCGCCGGCGGCCCGCTTTGGCCGGCTGCATCTTGTCAATCCGGATGCGGCGCGCGAGGCCACCTACCTCAATGCCCGCCTGATCGCCGACGATCTTTCCCGGCTTGAGATCAATGTGGACTGCCTGCCGGTGCTGGATGTGCCGGTTTCCGGCGCCCATGACGTGATTGGCGATCGCGCCTTTGCCCATGACCCAGCCACGGTGATCGATTTGGGGCGTGCCCAGATAGAAGGCCTGATGGAAGGCGGAGTCCTACCGGTTATGAAGCATATTCCCGGGCACGGACGCGCCGTCTGCGACAGTCATCATGGGCTTGCCCGTGTGACGAGCAGCCTGACGGAACTTTCGGCCAGCGATTTCGTGCCGTTCCGGAGCCTCGACATGTGCCCGATGGCGATGACGGCCCATGTCGTTTACGAGGCGATCGATCCACAGCGTCCTGCCACGATCAGTCCAAAAGTGGTTCGGAAGGTCATTCGCGGTGAGATAGGATTTGAAGGCTTGCTGATGAGTGATGACCTTTCGATGCGGGCCTTGAGCGGCTCCATGGCGGGACGGACCAAGGCGGCGTTGTTCGCGGGCTGCGATGTCGTGCTTCATTGCAATGGCGATATGGGTGAGATGAAAGAGGTGGCGCGGGAAATGAAGGGGCTGGAGGGAGACTCGCTCAGGCGGGCTCGGGCGGCGTGCGCCCACGCGGCCCCCGCCGATGGCTCGTTCGAGCGGGAAGCGGCGGAACTCCGGCTACGGCAGTTGCTGGCCGAGGCACCATGACGGCCTTCGGTGACAATTTCGACGGTTTCCGGCCCCCGGACGTCGGCAGCAGCGAAGCGCTGGTCGTGGTCGTGGACGGCTTTGAAGGCCCGCTGGACCTTCTACTTACCCTCGCCCGCCACCAAAAGGTGGATATCGCCAAGATTTCCGTGTTGAAGCTGGCCGAGCAGTATCTCGAATTCATCGAACAGGCCAAGCGCGTAAACCTGGAGTTGGCGGCCGATTATCTGGTGATGGCGGCGTGGCTTGCCTATCTCAAATCGCGCCTGGTGCTGCCGCAGGAGAAGGGACTCGCCGGCGAGCCGGCTGCAGACGAGATGGCGGCGCGACTGAGGTGGCGGCTCGAGCGGCTGGATGCGATGCGAGCGGCGGCAACCAGGCTGATGGGACGGGAAAGACTGGACCGCGATGTGTTCGGCCGGGGCGATCCCGAGACCGTCAATGTGATCAAGCTGAGAACCTACAAGGATACGCTGTACGATCTTCTCACCGCCTACGCTACGGACCGGGCAAGGCGATTGGGCGGCAGGACGTACCGTCCCATCGTAGCGCCGGTACTTCAGATCGAAGAAGCCAGGGAGCGGTTGGAACGGATGCTCGGCCGGATCGGCGATTGGAGCAGGCTTTCAACTCTACTACCCGCCGACTGGCGCGGCG
>JBOHKF010000236.1:0-6464 GCA_050729015.1 Rhizomicrobium sp.
GTGTTTGCCTACGAGGACGAAGCAGCGGGCTTTCTGGAAAAGGACGGCGGCAAGCTCTGGATCGCGCGGACGATCTTGAGGCCGAGGATCCTATTCGAGACAGCGCCGGACGCGGCCACCCTGGCCGAGATGCATCATCTTGCCCATGCGCAATGCTTCATCGCCAATTCGGTGAAGACGGATGTTCGCGTCGAGCCGAGATGACGTCATGTCCGGCGAGGTGGTCGGTAATGCCGGCGATATGCGGAAGAGAAACCAAGACATCGAAGCCGGCGGCGGACGACAAGTCGGATGACAACGCCTTCATTAACCCTGACCGCGATGCGCCTTGCGTGAGCGAAGGCGCTGCCCGATAATTGCGCGATGTACGAACGCGAGACTCGCTCCATCCTTGTAGCGGTGACGCCCGCCTATCTGGACGATCAATCGGACCCCCGGGGCGACCGGTATGTCTGGTCCTACACGGTGATCATCGAGAACCGGGGGGTGGAACCGGTGCAACTGGTTTCTCGCTACTGGAATATCGTGGACGGCCAGGGCCGGGTTAAGGAATTGCGGGGACCGGGCGTGGTGGGCACCCAGCCGGTGATCGCGCCGGGCGAGCGGTTTGAATATACCAGCGGTTGTCCGCTCGAGACGGCATCGGGGCTGATGAGCGGACGCTATCAGATGAAATCGGCTTCGGGTGAAGCCTTCGAGGCGGAAATACCGGCCTTTCTGTTGGAAAGCCCCTACGAGCGACGGCAAGTCCACTAAGCCCCATTTGGCTTGCGGTTGAATCGCGGACCTTTCAGGGTGTTAATCGCGGCCACACGCGACCGGACAGGACATGGCCAAGCTCGACTATCGCAATCCTTGCGCCAAGACCTACCCCAACCGGCCGAGCCGGGGGGAGGCCGAAGAGGCCATTCGCGTTCTTTTGCGCTGGGCGGGCGACGATCCCGCCCGCGAGGGCTTGGCCGAAACGCCGGCCCGGGTGGCGCGGGCCTACGAAGACTGGTTCTCCGGCTATGACAAGGACCCCGAAGCTTATCTCGCCCGCACCTTCGAGGAGGTGGCGGGCTATGACGACATGGTGATCCTCAAGGACATCCGCTTCGAGTCCCATTGCGAGCATCATCTGGCACCCATCATCGGGCGGGTGCACGTGGGCTATCTCCCCACCCGTCGCGTGGTGGGCATCTCCAAGCTCGCGCGCGTGGTGGATGCCTTCGCCCGCCGGCTTCAGGTGCAGGAAAAAATGAATGCCCAGATTGCCCATTGCATCCAAGGGGTATTGGAGCCCAAAGGCGTCGCGGTGGTGATCGAGGCGGCGCACCAATGCATGACCACCCGCGGCGTACACAAGACCGGCGTGGTGATGGTGACGTCGACCATGCTGGGTGGTTTCCGCGAGAATGAGGTGACGCGCCGGGAGTTCCTGAATATCATCGGCAACCCGGTTTCGCGCGAAGGCTGACGGATTGCCCGCGGCACCGATCAAGACCGTCATCGCAAAAGCCTGCTCCAGCTAAAGAGCCTCTGGCGCAATCTCGTGGACCATGCCGCAAAATTCGCAGCGGGCGCGAATAACCCCGTCCCGGTCGGCCAAGCCTTCACGCTCTTCGGGGGCATAACTTCTGAGCACGCGGACAATGCGTTGGGCGTCGCAATCGCAGCGGAAGGACAGGTCCTCCGAGGGCAGCAGCCTGACTTTGTCTTCGTGGAAAAGACGCCATAGGACGGTTTGCGGATTGAGATCGGTATCCACCAGCTCCAGATCCTCGACCGTCCTGGCAAGCAGCGCGAGCCTGTTCCAATCGTCATCTTTGCGCCCGGGCGCGCTCTCCGGCGTCATCTGCAGCATCAGGCCGGCGGCACGCCAACGGGGGAATTTATCACCCGTAACATAGAGGGGCGCCGCGGCAAGCCGGATCGCGGTGGGCAATTGTTCGGATTGGGAAAAATAGGTCTCCGCCGACGCCGCCAGACCGTCGGGCGAGAGCGAAACAATGCCCTGGTAGGTCTTTTCTCCCAATTTGGGCTCGATGGTGATCGCGAGCGCTCCCTCACCCGCCAGCAACGCAAACCGCGCGTCGCCCAAGTCCGCGAAACGGCCTGAATCGAGCCTGGCATAGCCGCGCACGCCGCGGGACTTCCCCTCCTCGGCGCCATAATAGTCGGCTGTGATCAGGTCGAGCGGTCCGCTGCTCTTGGTCTGAACCGTGAGGCGCCCGTCGAGCTTCAGCGCCGAGCCCAAGAGCGAGGCCAGCGCCAGGGCTTCGCCGGCGAGGCGTGCCGGCGCCTCTGGCAACTTATGGGCCTCCAATGCCCGTGCCGAAGCGGCCGCCAGGCGCACGAACCGTCCGCGCACGCCTGCCCCGACAATATCGAACGGCAGCACAAAATCGCCCGCGGGCACGGCAAGAGGCGCGTCGCCGGAGCGGGACATCGATTTTATATGGCCGCGAGCGGGTCCGGTTTCAACGCCGGGCGAGCCCAAAGCGCGCTCACGTGAGCGCCCAGGCAAGAATCGCCTTTTGCGCATGAAGCCGGTTTTCCGCCTCATCAAACACCACCGACTGCGGCCCATCGATTACCTCGTCGGTGACTTCTTCGCCCCGATGCGCAGGCAGACAATGCATGAAAATCGCATCCTTCCCGGCCAAGGCCATCAATCGCGCATTCACCTGGTAAGGCCGGAGCAGATTGTGCCTTTTGGTGCCATCCTCGTCTCCCATCGAAACCCAGGCGTCGGAAACCACGCAGTCGGCGTCCTTCACCGCGGCTGACGCATCGTGACCGAATTCAATCCGCCCGCCTCGCGCCCATTGCTTGAGTTCCGGACCGGCCGAAAGGTCGCGCGGCGCAGCAATTCGCAAAGTGAAATCGAATTTCCTGGCGGCGTGAACCCAGGAGGTTAGAACATTGTTGCTGTCACCGCTCCAGGCCACCACCGCCCCCGCGATGGGACCTTTATGTTCTTCGAAGGTCATCACATCCGCCATCACCTGGCAGGGATGGGACCATTTGGTGAGGCCGTTGATCACCGGAATGGTGGCGTTCCGGGCAAGTTCTTCCACCATTTCGTGATCGAGCAGGCGGATCATCACCGCGTCCACATATCGCGAGATCACCCGCGCCGTGTCGGCGATCGTCTCTTCGCGGGCAAGCTGCATCTCGTTGCCGGTCAGCCGCAAAGTGCTGCCGCCCAACTGGCGCATCGCCACGTCGAAAGAGATGCGGGTGCGGGTGGACTGACGGTCGAAGATCATCGCCAACACCCGGCCGTCGAGCGGACGATCGGGATCCGGCGTGCCTTTGGGAAGACCGGCACGCGCCTGCTTACGCGCTCGCGCATCGGCGATAATGGCGCGCAAAGTCGCGCCGTCATGATCGCAGAGATCGAGAAAATGCTTGAGCAGCGGCTTGAGCGGAGCGTTCATGGCCGGGCACCTACCGCCCCGGCGACGAAAGGCGCCCGCATTCCTCCGGTTCCGGCGGATGCTTCGAGCTTCGCTGCCGCGCGGCCCATCAGCGCCACGCCTTCGCGCGCTTCCTCCTGGGAAAGCGTAAGCGGCGGCAACAGCCGCACGACATTGTCGCCCGCCGGCAGCACCACCAACCCCATTTCACGCGCCGCCGCGATGAAATCGGTGTTGGGCACTTTCATCCGGATCCCCAGCATCAGCCCCTGGCCTCGCAGGCCTTCGAAAATCTCGGGATGGTCCGCCACCAGCGCGCCCAGTTGCTGGTTCAGATCGTTGGCGGTCCGGTTCACGCGGTCGAGAAAGCCCGGCTCGGTGACGAGATCGAAGGCGGCGTTTCCCACCGCCATGGCGAGCGGGTTGCCGCCATAGGTCGTCCCATGCGTGCCGGCCGTCATGCCTTTGGCCGCAACGGCGGTGGCAAGGGTCGCCCCCAGCGGAAAGCCGCCCCCGATGCCCTTGGCGATCGCCATGATGTCCGGGTCCATGCCGGCCCACTCGTGGGCGAAAAGCTTGCCGGTGCGGCCGATCCCGGTCTGGATCTCGTCAAAGATCAGCAGCAGTCCCTGCTGGTCGCACAGCTTGCGAAGCCCTCGCAGGAATTCCGGCGTCATCGGCCGGATGCCGCCTTCGCCCTGAATCGGCTCGATTACCAAAGCCGCGGTCTTTTCGTTGACGACCCTCTTCAGTGCCGCAAGATCGCCTGCAGGGACCTGGTCGAACCCCTGAAGCTTGGGGCCGAAACCTTCCAGATATTTCTCGTTCCCGCCGGCCGCGATGCCAGCAAGCGTCCGGCCATGAAAGGCGCCTTCGAAGCTAATAATATGGAATCGTTCGGGATTTCCGTTCACATAATGGTGGCGGCGCGCCATCTTGAAGGCGAGCTCGCAGGCTTCCGCGCCCGAATTGGTGAAGAAAACCGTGTCCGCGAAAGTGTTGGCAACCAGTTTCGCGGCCAGTCTCTCCTGCCCCGGCACCCGAAAGAGATTGGAGGTGTGCCAGAGCTTTCCAGCCTGCTCGGTCAAAGCCGACACCAGGCGAGGATTGGCATGGCCGAATGCGTTGACGGCGATGCCTGCGCCAAAATCCAGGTATCGCCGTCCATCCTCGGCGAAAAGGTAGGACCCTTCACCGCGGACGAACGCGATGTCCGCCCGGTTGTAGGTAGGAAGCAAAGCCGGAAACACGAGGCGCTCCTGTACAGGTCTGGGGACAGAAGCCGCGGGTTATCCGCTTTCCGCAAGTCTTTTACCACCCCGAACCAGGCATTCCGGTCGGGAAGGCAAGGCCGGACCGGGCGGCTGGAGCGGCCTCAAAAAGGTGGGCAGCCGCGCCCAGAGCGGGGCGAACCGGGATGGGCGGGCCGTGACGCCCGCGTGCGCGCTGCCGCCAAATCATGTGGAAAAGACTGGACAGAGTTCATCCAGGCCTTGTTAGCGGGCCACGCTGGGCTACGATATCTTGTGTGAGGTTAGCGGGAGAGCCATGGTCATGAATCAAATGAACTGGTCCGATGATCGCGTGGAGCAGCTCAGAACCTTATGGACGGAAGGGCTTTCCGCAAGCCAGATCGCACGCGCCATGGGCGGCGTCACCCGCAACGCCGTGATCGGCAAGGTCCACCGCCTAGGTCTTGCGGGTAGGGCGATGCCCGCGCGTGCCGAGCGTCCCCGCGTCTCGGTGCCCAAGACGCCGCGCGCGCACGTGCCGCCCGCGCCGGTGATCGAAGAGGATCCGCTGACCCTGGAAGATGGAAATTTCGCCACGGTGCTGACGATTTCGGACCGGATGTGCCGCTGGCCGATCGGCGATCCTGCGGCCAATGAATTTCATTTCTGCGGGCGAGCGCCCAAGCCGGGCTCGCCCTATTGCGATGCCCATGCGCGCAAGGCGTATCAGCCGCAGCAGCAGAATAAGCGCGAAAAAGGCAGAATGGCGGGATAGAGCGGGTCACCGTTTCTAATCCAAAGCCGGCCTGGTGCGATTCTTCTTGACCCGGGCCCGCTGTTTCTTGGCCTGTGTCCGGAGTCGCTTGCTTGCGAGGCTGGGCCTGGTCGGCCGGCGCACCCGCTTCGGCTGCGCGCTCGCCAGAATCAGACCTGCCAGCCGCGCCCTGGCATCGGCGCGATTGCGAGCCTGCTCGCGGAAGCGCCGCGCCGTGATGGTCAGCACCCCCCTTCCATCCAGCCGGGCGTCATGCAGGCTTAAAAGCCGCTCCCTCACAGGGCCGGGCAGGCTTGCGCTCCGACGCACGTCGAAACGGAGCTTCACCGCGCTTGCGACTTTGTTCACATTCTGGCCTCCGGGACCGGAGGCGCGAATGAAGCGTTCTTCGAGCTCCGCCTCGGGAATAATCAGGCCCTCGCTTACGAAAAGGTCGCTCACCGCCCGGCTTTAGAGAAAGGGAACGAGGCTGTATAGCTTGTCCATGAACGGCGCGAGCAACAGTCGAGGATTCGATCCTGCGCGGCTTCAACGCATTCATGACGTGATCGCCCGCAAATATGTGGCGACCGGTGCCGTGCCGGGAACGCTGACCATGATCTGGCGCAAGGGCGCGCTCGCCGCAACGCAAGTATCGGGCGTGATGGACGCAAGGCGCGGGATGGCGATGCGGGAGGATGCGATCTTCCGCATCTATTCGATGACCAAGCCGGTCACTGCGGTAGCCATCCTGATGCTGGTGGAGGCAGGAAAAATCGCCCTCGACGACCCCGTTTGCCGTTTCATTCCGGGATTCGCCGGGCTCGGCATCTACGCGGGCGGCGAACTGGGAGACTTCCACGCCGTGGACTCCCCCCGGGACATGAAGGTGGTGGATCTTTTGCGGCATACCTCCGGCCTAACCTATGGAATCCTCAATCGCACCAACCTGGACGCCGCCTACCGCAAGCTCCGGATAGCCGAGCCGGACCAGGAAGGGGGCCTGCCAAGGATGGTGGAATTTCTGGCACAACTGCCTCTCGAGTTTCCTCCCGGCGAGACTTGGAATTATTC
>JBOHKF010000237.1:0-2997 GCA_050729015.1 Rhizomicrobium sp.
GGAATATCCTAAGTGGCTGGAAGAGGATTTGGGCGCCCGCTTTGGCGATCGCCGGATGGAAGAGATGGCAGGCTTTCAGCAACGCGCGCCGGTGGATTTGCGTGTGAACAGCCTCAGGGCCGGCCGCGACGCGGTGCTGCGTCAATTGCAAGAGGACGGCATCGATGCGGTGAGCCTTCCCGGCCTGGCCGATGCCATCCGCTGTCCCCCTCTTTCACCCCTCACCGGCCATCGGCTCTACGCCGTCGGCGCCTTTGAGGTTCAGGATGCCGCCGCGCAGCAGACGGTGTTGTTCTCGGCGCCAAGGCCCGGGATGCGGATTCTGGATTTGGCGGCGGGGGCGGGGGGAAAGGCGCTGGCAATGGCGGCGGCGATGAAGAACGAAGGCGAGATCGTGGCCTGCGATGTGCGGCAAGAGGCGCTGGCGGAACTGGGTCGCCGCGCCCGGCGCGCCGGGGTGGGCATCATTCGCACCCTGCCTGCCGGCCGATGGCCCGAAGGGCCTTTCGACCTTGTGCTGCTCGATGCGCCTTGCAGCGGCTCCGGGACCTGGCGGCGTCAGCCTGAACTCAAATGGCGGCTTACGCCTCAAAGGCTTGCGGAACTTTTGGCGATTCAGGACCGGCTCCTGGACCGAGCGGCCGGTTACGGAACGGGACTCGTTTATGCCACATGCTCGATTCTTCCTTCTGAAAACCAGGAGCGGGTTGACGCTTTCCTGGCGCGCCATCCCTGTTTTTCCCGCACCGCGCCCGATTATTGCGCGTCTCCGGCCTCGACCGGCACGGACGGCTTTTATGCATGCAAGCTTGCGCCTGACGCTCATTCGACGCATGGCTAAGGGGTCCGCATTCCGACTAAGGTCAAGTCATGAAACTTTTCCGCGATTCCCTGATCCTGTCCTTCGCGGCCCTGGCCCTGTCTCCGGCCTTGGCGGCGCCTTCCCACCTTCCGGTCAAGGCGGCGCCCGGCGCCAATGTGGACCGGGCCGTCCAATTGATGCACGAAGCCGAGGATGCCCGCGGCAAAGGCGACAAGGCGCTGGCCTATCGCATGGGCGAGGCTGCCATTGTTGCCGACCCGGCGCGGCCATCGGCATACGATCTCTTGGGCAATCTCTATGCCCAGGACAGCGACGCCGATTTTGCCCGCTTCTATTATAACGAGGCGCTGTCCATCGACCCCAACGATCCGGGCGCGATGAAGGCCATGGCGCAACTGGATCATGGCGCCACCCGCGAAGCCCAAGAGGCAAGCCCCGCCGGAAAATGAGCGTCCTGGTTCTCGACCTCGGCAGCCAGGTCACCCAACTGATCGCCCGGCGCGTGCGCGAAGCGGGCGTCTATTGCGAGATCGTTCCATACGACAAGGCGGACGAGGCGCTGGCCAACCAGCCCCGCGCAATCATCCTTTCCGGCGGCCCGGCCAGCGTCACCGAGACCGGCAGCCCGCGGGTGCCAATGACCGTGTTCGAGATGGGCGTGCCCGTCCTTGGCATCTGCTATGGCGAGATGGCCATGGCGGCACAGTTGGGCGGGCGCGTGGAAGGCGGCCACAACCGCGAATTCGGCCGCGCCGACATCCGTGTGAAACGCGCCTCGCCGCTCCTCGAAGGTCTGGCGGAGGCGGGCAGCGAGCCGGTGTGGATGAGCCATGGCGACAAGATCGTGGCGATTCCCCAAGGTTTTGATGTTGTTGCGACGTCGGAAAGCTCGCCTTTTGCGGTGATCGCCGACGAGAGGCGGCGCTTTTATGGCGTGCAGTTTCATCCCGAAGTGGCGCACACGCCCCGCGGACAGACCATTCTGGCCAATTTCGTCCGCAACATCGCCGGCATCGCCCCGGATTGGAACATGCACGCCTTCCGCGCTGCCGCCATCGCCCGCATCCGAAAGCAGGTGGGCAAAGCCAAGGTGGTGTGCGGTCTTTCCGGCGGCGTGGACTCATCGGTCGCCGCCGTCCTGATCCACGCGGCGATCGGCGACCAACTCACTTGCATCTTCGTGGACACCGGTTTGATGCGTGCGGGCGAGCCGGAAGAGGTGGAGGGCCTGTTCCGCGACCACTACAATATTCCGCTGATTCACGCCCGGGCGGCGGAGCTTTTCCTTACCCGGCTCGCGGACATCGAAGATCCCGAGAAGAAGCGCAAGATCGTCGGTGCCACCTTCATCGACGTGTTCGACGAGGAAAGCCGCAAGGCGGGCGGCGCGGAATTTTTGGCGCAGGGGACGCTTTATCCCGACGTGATCGAAAGCGTTTCCGCCGCCGGCGGGCCCTCGGTCACGATCAAGTCGCATCACAATGTGGGCGGCCTTCCCCGCCACATGAAAATGAAGCTGGTCGAACCCTTGCGCGAGCTTTTCAAGGACGAGGTGCGCGCGCTGGGCCGCGAGCTGGGTCTGCCACCGTCCTTCGTGGGCCGACATCCCTTTCCCGGGCCCGGCCTTGCCATTCGCATTCCCGGGGCGATCACGCGCGAAAAGCTCGAAACCCTGCGCAAGGCCGATGTGATCTATCTGGAGGAGATTCGTAAAGCCGGGCTTTATGACAGGATCTGGCAGGCCTTTGCCGTCCTTTTGCCGGTGCGCACCGTGGGTGTGATGGGCGACGGGCGCACTTACGACCGCGTTTGCGCGCTGCGCGCCGTCACCTCATCGGATGGCATGACCGCCGACTATTATCCCTTCGAGCATTCCTTTCTCGCCCGCACCGCGACCAGGATCGTCAATGAGGTGAAGGGCATCAACCGCGTGGTTTATGACGTGACTTCCAAACCCCCCGGCACCATCGAGTGGGAATGATTTTGGCCCTTCCGAGGGTATCCCACAGCGTCCCGTAAACCTCCATAACTATAGAATCATCCAAATACGTTCGAGGACTATCGGCCCGCACAGATCGCTGCTGACGGACTCCCTGACGGTGCGCTTCCCATTACAAAATCCGATTTCGTCCGATACCGTCAGCGTGTGAGTGGCCTCTGACAGTCTTTTTTTC
>JBOHKF010000238.1:0-3594 GCA_050729015.1 Rhizomicrobium sp.
GTCTGGATGGGTTCGCAATCGGCGCTGGAGAATTCCAGGATGGCGGCCAAGGAAGCGGGCCTGGCGCCGGAGCAGGTATATTTCCATCAGCTTTATCTGGGCGGCGGCTTCGGCCGGCGGACTTTCGGCGACGAACTGCGCCAGGCGGTGAGGGTGGCCAAGGCCGGCAATATCGGCGTTCCGCTGCAGCTTCTCTGGTCGCGCGAGCAGGACATGCGCGCCGACCGCTATCGGCCGCAATCGGCGATCCGGCTCAAGGGCGCGCTGTCCGCCGATGGCAGGCTCGAAGCCATCCATATCGAAAGCGTGTGCGGCTCGATCATGCGCTCGACCGGCCACCCGGTGGCCGACGGCATCGACTTCACGGCGCTGGAGGGCATCGGTCCCTCGGTGCCCTACAACAAGGTGGCGAACTGGTACACCGGGCAGATGCTCAAAAACACCCATGTGCCGGTAGGCTATTGGCGTTCGGTCGGCGGCTCGCAGAATTGCTTCTATCTGGAAAGCTTCGTGGACGAGCTGGCCCATGCCGCCGGCAAGGATCCGCTGGCATTCCGCTTCGGCTTGACCGACCGCCCCGATTCGGTGGCCGTGCTCAAGAAGCTCGCCGAAATCAGCAACTGGGGCCGGCCCATGGCGCCGGGCCGCGGGCGGGGCATTTCACTGGTGGAAAACCATGGCGCCATCGGCGGGCAAGTGGCCGAGGTCACGGTGGGTCCGGGCGGTGAGGTGCACGTGGATCGCGTGTTTGCCGCCACCGACGCCTATCACGTGGTCAACCCCAATCTGGTGGACGCCCAGATCGAAGGCGGCGTGATCTTTGGCATGACGGCGATGCTTTATGACGAAATCGTCATCAAGAATGGCGCCGTGGTGCAGAGCAATTTCAACGATTACCGCATGGCGCGGCTGCCCGATGCGCCCGAGGTGATCCCAGCGCTGGCGCTTACCGGCGGCAAGGATGCGTCGGGCAAACCCACATGGGGCGGGGTGGGCGAATGTTCGGTCGCCCCCACCGCGGGCGCCATCGGCAACGCCATCTTCGCCGCCACCGGCAAGCGGGTGCGCTCGCTGCCTTTCAAGAATGTGAAGTTGACGGAATTGGCGAGTCTCTAGGCATTTGCCGCAATTCCGAACGCGAGCCCGCTGGCGCAAGGCGAAGACGGCGCGCCGCGTCTGCGCCCTTCATGTCGCAGGCACCGTCTCGAGCCCGGCTGCGTTGTCCGAAAGGCTAAGACGGAATGGCTCGAAAGGAAGACATGTGGGGCGCGCGATATGGCGGGCGGCATCGCGGTTGCGGGAAGCGCAGGGATTTGCGGCTGCGGAGGAAGCGGCCTCCCAGGCCTTTTCCTATCGCAGCCGCGGTGACCAGGCCGGCTTTGACATCTGGTCGCTGATCTTTTTCGCCATCCGGGCGCTGGAGCAGGGCGAAGGGTGGGGCCAGGCCCGAGGGGCGGAGCCCAGGCCGAGGCCGGCAGCGCGGCCGGTCGGCTCTGGCCGCTAAGCCCGGTCGCCGTCCCGGTTGAGATCACCTTGCAACCATCCACAGACCCATCGCGATCATCCTCCGCTCCCGATGGGCGTATTGGGCCCGAGGAAATCAAGTTCAAAGACGCTCAGAACAGGGATGTCAGGCCGATCTGGAATTCGCTGCGGTCATAGCTGAAAAGCGGAATGTTGCTGTGCTGATCGGTAAAGACATAGGAAAAGCGCGGCGTAAAGCCGTGATAGACGAGGCGGCGGTTGAGGACGGTGAAAGCCAGCATCACCGCATTGTCATGCCGGGCCCGGCCGAAGGCCGCTAGCACCGCATCGTAGCGAGTGGCGTAGAAAGTGGGTTGGACGCCCACGGTGAAACCGAGAGGCAAATCCTGCTGATAGCCGCCGCCCAGCCAGGTGCTGGAATAGGCGAAAGGTGCCGCCTCGGCCTCCTGACGGTCGAAACCGCCGGCCAGTTGGACAAGGCTCGATGGCGTCAGAACATAGGTGGGCCGCGCCTCGATGGAATAGAGCATCCCGCTTTGCTGGGGGAGGAATTTGTCGTCGAGCTTCTGGGCGCCGACCGAACCGGCAACCAGCAGGTCCGATGCAATCCCCACCTCCAGCGCCAGCTTTCCGCCCGCTCCGGTCAGGTAAGGCCGGTTGGCGTACCAGCGGTCGAAGCCGGTGGCGAGCAGGCTCACATCCCAATCGGAAAACAGGAATTCCGGTCCGCCATAGCCCGAGACGGTCATATCGTCGAACTGGCCGCCGCTATATTCGAGGCGCGTGAAGTCTCCACCGAGGCGCGCCTTGATGTTGCCGGTCAGAAGCGGCGACCATTCGCCATTGATGTCGCCGGCGGCCCCGATGCCGCTTTGCCGCCGCGCGCCGGGATTGAGAGTGAAGGGCAGGCCGAAAATGGTCACCTGGCTGGCGCTGGGGCCGGCATTCTCGTTGGTGTCGGGGGCGAGCGCCAAGGAGAAATTGTAGCGCCATTCCCGCAACCGATAGATGGCGGCCAGGAAGCGGTCGATGTTGGTCTTGACGCTGTCGGGAATGTCGCCGGCGCGGGCGAAGCGGAATTGCCGCTCGGCATTGTCGTAGTCGCCCTTGAGGAAGAAGGCGCGCGCCAGCTCCAGCCGGACCCGTTCGGCATTGGGCGCCCCCGCCAGGATGCGGCGGAAGAGCGCGATCGCTCCGTCATAGTCCTTTTGCGCCACGTGAACGCTCGCCAGCAGGAACAGCAGCTCGCTGTCATGGGGCCTTGCCGTGAGATCGCGCTCCAAAAGCTTGCGGGCCACATCATACCGTCGGTTGGCGATCAGAAGCTGGGCGGCAGCGACATCGGAGATCGCGACGCTGGTGCCCGGCTTTTGCGCGCTCGCCGTCAACGGCCACAGCGCCAGCAAGGCGCACAGCGCCGCCTGCCAATGCCGGACCATCTTACTGTTTGGTGGCGCCGATATAACCGATCGCCGATTTTCCCTGTCCGGTCGCATCGTGCAGCGACCAGACCGCGCCGAGTTCTTGTCCATTGGGGCCAAACAACGCGCCATTGAAGGTTCCGGTAGAACTCGCATCGAAGGCCATCGTTCCGCCGGGGGCGGCGCCGCTGGCGGCGGTGGTGCCCGACAGGGAGGACCCCGAAAGGCTGCCGTTGAGGCTCACGCTGTTCCAGGCGGCGGCCGAGCCTCCGGCGGGCGTCACCGTCATGCCGGTGAGAGACCCTGAGACCGCGCCGGTCGAGAAATTCACGCCGATGCTGGCCTGGCCCGATAGCGAGCCGGTCCCCGCAGGGGTCGCGGCGAAGCCCGCCACCCCGCCGGAACCGCTCGCATAGGTTGCAGTGCCGGTCGGTACCGCGGCGGCGGGCGTCTGATAGCCGGATATGCCGATGCCGAGGTTCGCGGTCGAGGCGCTGCCGCCCACCGCTTGCGGTGAAAGCGACCACGCCCCGAAGAGGCTGTAATTGAGGTTGAGCACCGACAACACCAGGGAGCGGCCGTCCGACAGGGTGACGGTGGCGCCGTTGCCCTGAAGGGGCGTCGCATCCACCCCCAGATCCGGAATTTTCAGCTCATAGATGGGCCGATTGGCGGCGCCGAACAATTG
>JBOHKF010000239.1:0-2757 GCA_050729015.1 Rhizomicrobium sp.
GTGCCTGCCCATCTCAACGAGATCTCGCCCTCGGAGGTGCGCGGGACCTTCCCGGGCACAGTCTATCAACTTGGCAACCTGATCGCCTCTGTCAACGCGATTCTACAGGCGGGCATCGCCGCCAGCACAGGGGGGAATTACGGCCTGGCCCTCGCCCTCGTCGCCATCGTTTCGGCGCTGGTAATCGCTCTCGCCATGACCTATGGCCCGCAGGCACAGGATGTGGAGATGGTCGAGGCGCCTCAGGGCTCGATAGGGACGCCATCTTTCAAGTCTTGATATAGACGTCCACTCTGTCGGCAGGCCCCGAATCGTCGGCGCCGCCCATGGCATGAACGTCGATCCGTTCGGCGGGGACGCCGTCGTCTATCAGCACCTGCCGGATTGCCAGGGCTCGCTTCAAGGAGAGCCTGCGGGCGTTGGAGCTTTTGTCACCCCGATTGCCGCCATAGGCTTGAATCTCGACACGCGAGCTTGCCCGGGTCATGGCGGCATCGAGATCGCCGGCCAGGAATTTGATCGCGCCCAGGGCCGATTGTGCTGGATCGGGAGATTGCGGCGCGAACAGAATCACACTGCGTTTTGAAAGACCCGGAATAGGCGCCTCGGCCGCTCGGGCTGGGAGATCCGTCTCGACAGGGGCGGGATTGGCTTTGGCCGTACGCGCGGGATGAGGCTGGGAAGGCGGTGGGGGGCTGGAAGGCGAGGGCGCCACGGTCTCGAGATTGAGACCGGCCGCACCCCGATCAAAAGTACCGAAGCCGGGATTGTACGCGGGTGCGGCAGACGCGACGCTCGGTTGGGGATGGGCCTTGGCTTGCCTGGTTTCTTTCGCCGGCTTGGGCTCCGCCGCGAGTTTGGATTTAGCCTTCGTTCTGCCCGGCTTTGGTTCGCGGGCCGGTTGCTCCGCCATCGCGGCTTGCCGTTGGCGCGCTTCTCGGGACCTGGTAGGCATGTGGAGATGAATGGGGCCCAGATCCTTCGCCGCCTCCCCCGGATCAAGCAATGGGCGCACCAGGCGGCGATATTGCCCGCCCGGAGAGAGCAGCATGCGCCCCGGCCCGCCCGTGACGGGATTGACGATCACATCGTTGCCGCGATCCACCGTCTGGCCAAGGACGATGCTTGGCCACACAAAGAGCGCGCTCGCAAGCAGGAGGGATGTCTTCAAGCCCATGTGACCGGCCCGCTTCACGACAGGTCCATAGCCTAGAGCAATTCCTGGAAAAGTGCGAAGCGGTTTTCCGTCGGAAATTGCGACAAAATAATAGCTTGGGCGGTGGACGCCCGCTCCATGGATCCGTGATCCGCGCCGACCGCAACCGGAGATTCTGTAACAAGCATCGAACGCCGCAAATTGGCGGGAACTTAAGAAATGGGATTTGCGGTCGAAGCGGCCTTTGCGCTTTTCAGCAATTTCAGGAGCTGGGGATGGAGCTGCTCATTGGCTGAGAGCATTTGGCCATTCCTGAGCATTCCGTCCCTTCCCTCCATATCGCTCACCACCCCGCCGGCCTCCTTTACCATCACGATACCGGCGGCCACGTCCCAAGGTTTAAGGCCATGTTCCCAGAAGCCATCGAAGCGGCCGGCCGCGACATAGGCAAGATCGAGCGACGCGGCGCCGAAGCGGCGGATGCCGGCAGTGGTGCTCATCACGGCCGCCACCTCCAGACCCGCCCGCTCATGGCCTTCCTTCCCCATGAACGGAAGACCGGTGGCGATCACCGCCGATCCCAACCTGTTGCGGGCCGCCACCCTGAGCCTTTTGTTGTTCAAATAGGCGCCATGACCTTTCTCGGCTGTGAAAAGGTCGTCCGTCACCGGGTTGTAGATCACGCCTGAGACGAGCTGGCCGTCGCGCTCCAAGGCAATCGAAATCGCAAAATGGGGAATGCCATGCAAGAAGTTGGTGGTGCCGTCGATGGGGTCGATGATGAAGCGATGGGTCTTGTCGGCACCTTCCACTTGGCCGCCCTCCTCGCCCAGGACGCCATAGCCCGGCCGCGCCCTGCGCAATTCCTCGATCAAGAGGCGCTCGGTACGCCGGTCCGCGGTTGAGACGAAATCGGCGGGTCCTTTCAGCGACACTTGAAGATTTTCCAGCTCGCCGAAATCACGGATCAGGGGCCGGCCCGCCTTACGCGCGGCCGACACCATCACATTCAGCGTCGGTGAAAGATATGGCATCGATATTCTCTTGCGCGCGCGGTGGTCGCGGATGCACCTAACGACGCGCGGTCGCCCGGCCGGACGGAAAATCGCGCCGCACTTTTTCTGGTCGATGCTCCGTTATTCCGCGCGCCTGACATAGGAACCGTCCTCCGTCGCCACCACCACCCGCGACCCCGCCTCGACGAAAGCCGGGACCTGGATCTTGATGCCGTTTTCCAGGACCGCGCCCTTGTAGGAAGCTGCCGCCGTGCCGCCCTTCAGAACCGGGTCGGCTTCGCTGACCGTGAGGGTGACCTGCACCGGCAATTTGATGCCGATCGGCTTGCCGTCATAAAGCTGCACCAGGGTCTTCATCCCTTCCTGAAGGAAGCGCGCCTGCTCGCCGACAAAATCGAGCGCCAGATCGATCTGGTCGAAGGTCTCCAGGTCCATGAAGGTGAGCATCTCGCCGGCGGCATAGAGAAACTGGAAATCCTTCTTCTCCAGCCAGACTTCCTCCACGCCCTCGTCGGAGCGAAAACGCTGATTGAGCTTGGTGCCCTGGATGACGTTCTTGAGCTCGACCTGGTTGTAGGCGCCGCC
>JBOHKF010000240.1:0-2790 GCA_050729015.1 Rhizomicrobium sp.
AAATAATGGCGAGCATCCCCGGCGCCCTGATGATCGGCGTGGACCGGCTCGACTACACCAAGGGGCTGACGCTGCGGCTGGAGGCCTATCAGCGCTTCCTGGCCGCCAACCCCGCCTGGCGCGGCAAGATCACCTATCTCCAGATCACGCCCAAGAGCCGCTCGCAGATCAAGGAATATGCCGAGATGGAGGATCAGGTGAACGCCACCGCCGGGCGCATCAACGGCACCTATTCCGATGCTTCCTGGTCGCCCATGCGCTATGTGAACCGGCCTTACAGCCGCACCGCGCTGTCCGGCCTTTATCGCGGCGCGCGCGTGGCGCTGGTGACGCCTTTGCGCGACGGCATGAACCTGGTGGCCAAGGAGTATGTCGCCGCCCAGGATGCGGCCAATCCCGGGGCTCTGATCCTTTCGCGCTTCGCGGGTGCGGCGGCGGAATTCCGCGAAGGCGCGCTGCTGGTCAATCCCTATGATCCCGACCATGTGGCGGGCACGATCGCGCGCGCGATGGCAATGCCGCTGGCCGAGCGCAAGGGCCGGCATGCCGCGCTTTATGCAGCTCTGTTCAACAACGATGTTTCGGAATGGGGAGAAAAGTTTCTTTCCGCCCTGATGGGCACCACCAGGTTCAATCTCAAGGATGCGGCCTCTCTGTCCCGCAGCGGCTTCGAGGCGCTGTCAACGCGGCATTGAATGCGTCGGCACCTAAGGCCGGACCGTGAAATGGATGCGGCCCGACCGGGTGCGGCCCTCGTGGCCCATGCCGTGCCATGCCACCACGTAGGAGCCGGGTGGCAGTTTTCCCGGATAGAGCCGCATCACGGTGCCGTCAATCCTGATCGGGTCGCCGGTCAAATTGTGGCCTTCCTTGTCCAGGAGCAAGGCGCCTGAAAAGGCCGGCTCCAATGCTTCGTTGAAGCGCAGCACGATGGCGCGAGGCGATCTTATTCTGGCGCCATTGGCGGGACTGGATTTGACCAGCCGTGCGCTGGCAAGGGCTGGCGTTGCCAAAAGCAGAAGGACCATGAGGGTTGACGAAAGCCGCATGCTGGCCGAGCGATAGCAAAGCGGGCTCCTTCTAAAGCAATTCCAGGAAAAGTGTGAAGTGGTTTTCCGCCTGGGATCGCCGCAAAACACCGATCGCGCGCCAGGCGCCGGCGCCCCTCAGGCGGCATCGTGAAAGATGATGCCCAGAGTATAACGCTCCCCTGACGTGAGCGCGCTCACCCCATGGCGATGGTTGACCTTGTAGAAGCCCCGCTTGCCCTTGACGGGGCGATGGTGCACGGCGAAGGCCACGGCGCACCCCAGGCTCAGCGGCACCACGCTTGCCCGCGACTGGGCGCGCGGCCGCTGCTCGGTGATCACGAATTCTCCACCCTCGAAATCCTTGCCCGGCTCGGACAAGAGGATGACCACCTGCAAGGGAAAGACATGCTCACCATAGAGGTCCTGATGCAGGCAGTTATAGTCGCTCGGACCGTATTTGAGCATCAAAGGTGTAGGTCGCACCTGTCCGGCGCGGTGGCAGCGTTCGAGATAGGCACCATGTTGCGGCGGGAAGGAAAGCGGGGCGCCGCTCTCATCGGCCCAAAGATTGGCGACGGGCACGAGATGGCGATAAAGCGTTTCACGCAAGCGGGCGATCCGGCCGGGGAGAGGGTAGGCGAAATATTTGTACTCTCCGCTGCCAAAGCCATGACGTGCCATGACCACCTGCTTGCGGAACCGGCTCGTGTCATAGGAGCCGCGCAGGCTCTTGCAGATCGAGGCGTCAAGCAGACCCGGCAAAAGCGCCCACCCCTGGGCGTCAAGGCAAGCGGCCACCTTCTTCCAATCCTGGTCTTTCAAGCGGTTTCCTCACGCGCCAGCAGCTTCTTTTTTCGGGCACAGGAAGGCCGGCAATAGCCCCCGGTGGTCTTGACCGGATAGACGAACCGCCCGTCGCTGGCCTTGTCCCGAGCTGCCACCTTGGCCCAGCGGGGATCGGCAAGGATTACGGCCTCGGCCTCACGTCTGGAAACCTTCATCGGCGAGAACTCCGTAGCTTTGGGCCGGCAGTTTGACCTTCGCCCGGTTACCCGACACTCCGCCCTTGCGCTCAAATCGGGCGTTTGAACGCTGCCCAGGCCAGCGCCGCCCAGCCGGCCACCAGCGACACACCACCCACCGGCGTGATCCAGGCCAGCCAATCGGCCCCCGTGAGCGCCAGGAGATAAAGCGAGCCCGAGAACAGGAAAATGCCGACGAGGAAAAGGACCGTCGCCCGTCGCGCGCCGGCAAGCGCCGAAACCGCCAGGGCCAGGGAATGAACCATATGATAGCGAGCCCCGGTTTCGAACACCGAAAGCGATGCCGTGCTCAGCTGGCCACTGAGGCCGTGGGCGGCGAAGGCCCCTGCCAGCACCGCCAATCCCCCACTGATTGCCGCGATTCCAAGCCAGGGCCGATCCATGCGCCATGATAGACGCAGGGACGCCCATTGAGGTAGGGGGCTGATGGCGGCAGGCCGAGGCCCGGCTCCGGCGCTTGCGCGCAAAAGAACAGAAGAGGGTAATAAGACCATATGACCGAGTTCGCCATCACCAGCGACGGACTTCGCATTGCCTATGACCGGGCGGGCGCCGGCCCAGCCGTCATGCTGGTGCATGGCTTCGGCTCCAGCAGGGCGCAGAATTGGCAGTCCACCGGCTGGTATGCGTCGCTCGCCCAGGCAGGCTTATCGCTTGTGGCGATGGACTGTCGCGGCCATGGCGAAAGCGACAAGCCGCACGACCCCCTTCTCTAC
>JBOHKF010000241.1:0-1720 GCA_050729015.1 Rhizomicrobium sp.
GGTCAGCGTCCATAGCGTGGATCTGTCCACCGCGGAAGCGGCGTCGCGCGGACCGCGCGGGCGGGACTTCGGGCGCGGGCATTATCGCGATGCCGGCCCCTCGGGGCTGATGGTGGAAGGCAAGATCAAATTCTTCAACGACCAAAAGGGTTTCGGTTTTGTGATGCCCGACAATGGTTCGGGCGACATCTATTTGCACGCCAGCGCCCTGCGGCGTTCCGGCGTGCAGGCGGTCGAGCCGGACCAGCGAATCCGTTATTCCATCCGCCAGGGCAATAAAGGGATGGAAGTCGACCGGGTGGAAATCGTCTAACCGGACGCCCGCCGTCTCACACCCGGGCGGCGCGGGCGATGCCCGGCGCCACGTCCGGATCGTTCTCCACGGCTTTGAGCTTCTCGCGCGCCGCGGCGGCTTCGCGTTGCTTATTCCACATCGCCGCGTAATGGCCGTCCAGCGCCAGCAATTGCGAATGGCGACCACGCTCGATGATCCGGCCATGGTCGAGGACCAAAATCTCGTCGGCGTCGATCACGGTAGAGAGCCGGTGGGCGATGACGAGCGTGGTCCGCCCTTTCGAGACGTGACCGAGAGCGCCCTGGATTTCCCGTTCGGTGCCGGTATCGAGCGCCGAAGTCGCCTCGTCGAGCAGCAGAATGGGAGGGTTTTTGAGAATGGTGCGGGCGATTGCCACCCGCTGCTTCTCGCCGCCGGAAAGCTTGAGCCCGCGCTCGCCCACCATCGACTCATAACCTTGCGGAAGCTCGACGATGAACTTGTCGATCTGCGCCAGCCTCGCCGCCTCGCGGACCTCCGCCTCGCTGGCGCCGATGCGGCCATAGGCGATGTTGTAGCGCACGGTGTCGTTGAAGAGCACGGTGTCCTGCGGAACGATGCCGATCGCCGCGCGCAGGCTCGCCTGGGTGACATCGCGGATATCCTGACCGTCGATGGCGACCCGTCCTTCGCGGATGTCATAGAACCGGTAAAGGATGCGGCTGATGGTGGACTTCCCTGCTCCCGACGGGCCCACAACCGCGACCGTCTTGCCGGCGGGCACGGTGAAATTCACCCCCTTCAGAACCGTGCGCTCGGGATCGTAGTTGAACACCACGTCCTCGAAACGGATCTCGCCGCCCGCCACCAGCAGCGGCTTGGCTCCCGGCCGGTCCCTGACCTCCTGCGGCCGGTTGAGCAGCCGGAACATCGCCTCCATGTCCACCAGCCCCTGGGTGATCTCGCGATAAACCGTTCCCAGGAGATTCAGCGGTTGGTAAAGCTGGATCAGGATGGCGTTGCCGGCCACGAACAGGCCGATCGAGAAATGGCCGTTGGCGATGCCGCTGGCGGTAAGACTCATCACCACCCCCAGGCCCACCGCCATGATCGCCGCCTGGCCGGTGTTGAGAACCGAAAGCGAGATCTGCGACTGGATCGAGGCGCCCGCGAACTTCTCCATCGAGGCGTCGAAGCGGCGGGTCTCGTGCCTTTCATTGTTGAAATATTTGACGGTTTCGTAATTAAGCAGCGAGTCCACCGCCTTGGTGTTGGCGTCGGTGTCGGATTGATTCATCTCGCGGCGGAACTGGATGCGCCAGCGGGTGACGGCGAACGTGAACCAGGTATAGGCCGCCACCATCGCGATGGTGACGATGGCGATGGTCCAGTCCAGCCGCGCCACCATCAGGGCGCTGAACAGGATGAGCTGGAACAGGGTGGGGA
>JBOHKF010000242.1:0-4778 GCA_050729015.1 Rhizomicrobium sp.
CGTAAAGGGAATGCGCACGTCATAGGACGAGATGGCTTGCTCCAGCACCGGCAGCACCGGGACCATCCGCTCCATGCGGCCTTTGCCCACGATCGTGAGGGTGTCGCCAAAAGGCACGTCGCCACGCCTGAGCGAAAGAGCTTCGGAGATTCTGAGTCCCGCGCCGTAAAGAAGGGTGAGCAGCGCCACGTCGCGCGCCGCCAGCCATTCCACATTGTGGGTGGCAGCCTCGGCCAGCACACGGGCCGCATCGGTCTCGCTCAACGGCCGCGGCAGGCCGCGCTTCACCCGCGGCGCGCGCACCGCCGTGGGCGCCGCATTCTCCAGAATTCGTTCCCGCGCCAGGAATTTGTAAAAACCGCGGATCGCCGCCAGCGCCCGCTGCACCCCGCCCGCGCCCAAGCCTTCGCTCCGGCGCCTGGCGATGAAAGCGCGGATATCGGCGGGCGACAGTTTTTCCAACACCCGTTCGCCGAATTTTCCGCCAAGGTGCTCGCGCTCGAAGCAAAGAAAGCGCGCCACATCGTCGCCATAGGCACGCAAGGTGTTGGGGCTGGCCCTTCGCTCGTGGCGAAGCGCGGACAGCCACAAGGCCTTCAACTCTTCCGGCACCTGCGCCATGCCTGCTGGGTCCCGCACCGAACAAGGCTGCATCATGACACGGGCCGCAAACGCCAGCCATGCTTCGCTTGCCGAAAAAGCTAGCCGGTCTTGATCGTCACATGCGCCTTTTTGGCGTCGGCCAGGAAGGCGGCGAGGCCCTTGTCGGTCAAGGGATGGGACAGCAGCTTGCGGAAAATTTCGGTCGGCATGGTGGCCACATCGGCGCCCGCCAAGGCCGCATCGCGCACATGGCTCACGCTGCGGATCGAGGCCGCCAGAATCGCGGTCTTGAAGCCGTAATTGTCATAGATGGCGCGGATGTCGCGCACCAGACCCATTCCGTCCTCGCCCACATCGTCCACCCGCCCGATGAAGGGCGAAATGAAATGGGCGCCCGCTTTCGCCGCCAGCATCGCCTGCACCGGCGAAAAACACAGCGTCACATTCACCATCAGTCCGTCGCCGGCAAGAGCGTGGCAGGCCTTGAGACCGTCCCAGGTGCAAGGCACCTTGATGGTGATGTTCTTGGCAATCCTGGAAACCGCCCGTCCCTCCTTCAGCATGCCGTCAAGGTCGGTGGAGAGAACTTCGGCGCTCACCGAGCCCGGCACGATGGCACAGATCTCCTTGAGCGATTCGCCGTAATCGTGACCGCTCTTGGCGGCAAGGGTGGGATTGGTGGTTACGCCATCCACGAGGCCGCTCTCTGCAAGCTCGCGGATTTCCGCCACATCGGCAGTGTCGAGAAAGATTTTCATCGGTTCCAATGACCTTTGAGTTGACGGGAGCCCTCAGCGGGCCCGAATGCTATCGCATGAGGGCCGAGGGGTGAACCAGACATATTTGCGTAGGGGGTTGTTGGAGCCACCGGAGCTGGCAGGCGTTCTTCTGCCTCTGCCGCTGGCGGGTCCTTATGATTACAAGCTTCCCCCGGGGATCGACGCGGCGCGCGGGATGCTGGTTTCGGCGCCGATCGGAAACCTCGAATATCTGGGCGCGGTGTGGGGCGCGGCCGAGGGAACAGTTGGCGACAACCGCCTCAAGCTTGCCGAGCCCCTTGCAGACCGGCCTTCCCTGCCCTTGGCGCTGTGCGATTTCATTGATTGGGTGGCGGCCTACACGCTCAATCCCCCGGGGGCGATCCTGGCAATGGCGCTGAGGTCGAAAGGCGCCTTCGAGCCGGAAACACGCCGCATCGCCTATGTCAGCGGCGATCGGATGCCAGCCCGTCTCTCGCGGGCGCGCCAGCGCGTGCTGGAGGCGGCCGGGGACGGCCTTGCCCGCAGCGTGGCCGCCATGGCCGTGGACGCCAATGTTTCGCCCGAAGTGGTGCGCGGCCTGATCCGGGCGGGCGCGCTTAAAGCCACCGGGCTGCCCGAATTTCCCGCCTTTGGCGAGCCCGATCCCGCCTTCGCGGTGCCGGACTTGAACGAGGCGCAAACCGCAGCCGCGCGGGTTCTGCGAGCGGCCGTGGCGATGAAGAAATTCTCCGCCCATCTTCTGGATGGCGTGACCGGCTCGGGCAAAACCGAAGTCTATTTCGAAGCGGTGGCAGAGGCGCTGCGCGGCGGCAGGCAGGTTCTGATCCTGCTTCCGGAGATCGCGCTTACGGTGCAGTTCCTGGAACGCTTCGCCGCGCGCTTTGGCGTTCGTCCCGCGGAATGGCACAGCGACCTCTCCCAGAAAGAACGACGGCGTGCCTATCGCGCGGTGATGACGGGGGCGGCGAAAGTCGTGGTGGGCGCCCGCTCCTCCCTGTTCCTGCCCTTTGCCGCGCTGGGCTTGGTGATCGTCGATGAAGAGCATGAACAGGCATTCAAGCAGCAGGATGGCGCTATCTATCATGCCCGCGACATGGCGGTAGTGCGCGCGCGGATCGAGAATTGCCCGGTGGTGCTGGCGAGCGCCACGCCATCGCTGGAAAGTTTCGTCAATGCCACGACCGGTCGCTACAGCCATTTGCGACTTCCCAGGCGCCACGGCGCGGCGGTGTTGCCGGAGGTGAAAATCGTGGACCTCAGGAAGGAGAAGGAGGACGAGGCCGCCAAATGGCTATCGCCAACCTTGCGCCAGGCGCTCACGCAGAGTCTTGCGGCGTCCGAGCAGGCGCTCCTATTCCTCAATCGTCGGGGCTATGCGCCGCTCACCCTGTGCGGGGCCTGCGGCCACAAATTCACCTGTCCTCATTGCTCCTCCTGGCTGGTGGAGCACCGCTATCGAAGACGGCTTTCATGCCATCAATGCGGCCATGAGATCGAAACCCCAAGGCGCTGCAGCGCCTGCGAGGCCGGGGAGAGCCTGATTGCCTGCGGCCCCGGCGTGGAGCGGGTGGCCGAAGAGTTCGCGCAATTCCTGCCCCAGGCGCGCTATGCCATCGCTTCATCCGACACACTCAGCGGTCCAAAGGAAACCCAAAGCGCGATCCGGGCGTTCGCCAAACGGGAAATTGATGTCCTCATCGGCACTCAGATCATCGCCAAGGGGCATCATTTCCCGCAATTGACCTTGGTGGGCGTGATCGATGCCGACCTGGGCGGGGCGGATGGCGACATCCGCGCCCGCGAGCGCACCTTCCAGTTGCTGCACCAGGTCTCGGGCCGCGCCGGACGCGCCGAGAAGCCCGGCCTGGTGCTGCTTCAGACCCGCAATCCCCAAGACGCGGTGATCCAGGCGCTGGCCAGAGGCGATCGCGACGGTTTCTATGCCGAGGAAAAGCTTTATCGCGAGCGCGCGGCGGCGCCGCCATTCGGGCGGCTTGCCGCCATCGTCGTCTCCGGCGCCGATGGCGGGCAGGTGCGCGACACTGCCCGCCTCCTGGGCAATGCCGCGCCTGCGGCCAGGGACATCAAAGTATGGGGGCCGGCACCCGCCTTTTATTCCCTGCTGCGCGGCCAGACGCGCGAACGGCTTCTGGTGCAAGCCTCGAAGAGCGTGGACATGCAGGCCTATCTACGCTCCTGGCTGAGCCGCGTGAAAATTCCCTCCTCGATCCGCGCCGCCGTGGACGTGGACCCGGTCAGCTTTTTTTGAGCAAGGCGTTCTGGGCCGCGCGGGATCTCAAAGCCTTCGCACGTCCGTCAAACGGCCGGTAACCGCCGCCGCCACGGCCATCGCCGGGGAGACCAGATGGGTTCGCCCGCCGCGTCCCTGCCGGCCTTCGAAATTGCGGTTGGAGGTCGAGGCGCAGCGTTCGCCCGGCTGAAGCTTGTCGGCGTTCATGGCCAGGCACATCGAACATCCCGGCTCGCGCCATTCGAAGCCGGCTTCCAGGAAGATCCGGTCCAGGCCTTCCTCTTCCGCCTGTTCCTTCACCAGGCCTGAGCCTGGCACCACGATGGCGTTGACGCCCGCCGCCACCTTCTTGCCGCGCGCGATCTCGGCCGCCGCCCTCAGGTCTTCGATGCGGCCGTTGGTGCAGGAACCGATGAAGACGTGATCCACGCTGATGTCGGTGAGCTTCATGTTGGGTGTGAGCCCCATATAGGCGAGCGCCCGTTCGGCTGCTTCGCGCTTGTGGCTTTCGGCGATGCGCGCCGGGTCCGGCACGTTTTCCGTGATGGGAAGCGCCTGCTCGGGTGAAGTGCCCCACGTCACCATGGGAACGATGTCGCGGGCGTCGAGCCGCACTTCGGCATCGAATCTGGCGTCCGGATCGGATTTGAGCCGGCGCCAATTGTGGGCAGCCACCTCGAAAGCGCCGCCCTTCGGCGATCGCGGCCGGCCTTTGAGGTATTCGATCGTGGTCGCATCCACCGCGACCAGGCCCGCGCGGGCGCCGCCTTCGATGGTCAGATTGCAGAGCGTCATGCGGCCTTCCATGGAAAGGCTGGCAACGGCATCGCCCGCATACTCGATCACATAGCCGGTGCCGCCGGCCGTTCCGATCCTGGCGATCACCGCAAGGGCCAGGTCCTTGGCGGTGACGCCTTCGGGCAATTTGCCCTGAATGGTGACCCGCATGTTCCTGGCCCGCTGGGCGCGCAGCGTCTGGGTGGCCAGCACATGCTCGACTTCCGAGGTGCCGATGCCGAACGCCAACGCGCCGAACGCGCCATGGGTCGAAGTGTGGCTGTCGCCGCAAACGATGGTGGTGCCGGGAAGCGTCCAGCCCTGTTCCGGTCCGATGATATGCACGATCCCCTGGCGCACGTCGTCCATGGCGAAATATTCCACCC
>JBOHKF010000243.1:0-8872 GCA_050729015.1 Rhizomicrobium sp.
GGATCGAGGCGGGCGTGAAACAGCCCTGCCAGGCCCGCGGCAATCTCGGGATTGCGGGCAAGCGCCTGCTCGATATAGTCCTGGCTGAAGGCAAACGCCGCCTGGCGCAGGAATTTGGCCACCATTCTCAAGATCGCCACGTCGCGCCAGGACAGGCCGGCGCCAATCACCAGGCGATTGAAGCCGTCGCTTTCCGCAAGCCCTCCCAGAACCGCGTGAAATACATCCTCCAACGGGGCGCCGATCTCTTTCAGCATCGCGGGTCCGCCGTCGGCGCGTTCCATCTGGAAATTCAGGACCGCGCCTTCTTCAGTCCAGCCATCGTCACGCTTGAAGCGCACCGGATAGGCATCCTCGGCGATCACCTTAAGGCCCAGATTCTCGAAGATCGGCAACGACACCGAAAGCGGGAGCACCTCGCCCAGGACAAAGAGCTTGAGGCGCAGGGCGCTGTGGGTGTCTTGGGCTTCGCGATAGGCGTGGGCGTGGACCTTGAGGCCGGTTTGACGGGCGGCCAGCATCTCCAACATTTCGAGGTCTTGCGCCGCCGTCGCGGGCGAAAAGACCCCCCGATAACCGGCGGTGAACCGGGCGGCCCGGGCGCGGATGCGCCTGAGACCTTCGGCGCGCCCGTGGCGCGCCGAAATGGCTTCCAGAAAGGCGTCGTCCCAGCTCTTGATGGCATCGGCGACTTCCTGCTCGAGCCGGCGTACATCAACCTTCGGACGCGGGCCGGGGTTGCGGCCGATGATGTAATGGACGCGGACCAGGGCGCTCTCGTCGTCGATGGCGGGGATGGCAGCGGAAGCCCGCCCATTGAAGGCGCGCGCAAGCAGAGCGTGTAACTTTGCCTGAAGCTCGGCGTTGACATGATCGCGGGGCGCGAACAGCAGCACCGAGACGAACCGGTCGAAGCGATCGAAGCGGAGGAACAGCTTGATCTTGGGCCGCCCGCCCAGGCGCAGGATGCCGATTGCGGTTTCGAACAATTCGTCCTCGGAAATCTGGAACAGCTCGTCGCGGGGAAAGGTCTCCAGAATGTGGGCCAGGGCCTTGCCATCATGGCTGGCCGGCGCCGAGCCCGCCCGTGCCATTGCCGCCGCGCACTTTTTCCGCAGCACGGGCGTCTCGCGCGGCGATAGCGCGTAGGCGCTGGAAGTGAAGAGCCCCACGAATCGCCGCTCGCCGGCGAACCGGCCGTCCGCGTCGAAGGTCTTCACCCCGACATAATCCATATGGCCGCGGCGATGCACCAAGCTGCGGGCGTTGGATTTGGTGACGACCAAGGCTTCGGGCCGATCGAGAAAGGCCCGCACCTCGCGCGTGAGCGCCGGACGCTCTGCCGTCTGGCGGATCACGCGGGCATCGTCGTCCGAAAGCGCCCCCAGTCCGCTTGCCGGCACCGGATCGAGTCGGCCATATTCCCCGTCCTTTTGAAGGGCATAGTCACGGGCGCCCAGAAAGGTGAAATAATTGTCGCCCAGCCAGTCGAGGAAGGCCAAATCCTCATGGATTGCCCCCCCTTTGGGGGGGCGCGCCGCCAGCTCGGCGCGGGCCTCTTGCAGGCGCTTGAGCATCGGCTTCCAATCGCGAACCGCGTCCCGGCCCTGAGCGAAGCTGGATTCAAGACTCCCTTTGAGTTGCCGTGCCGACTCCTCGCCCGGAATTGCATCCGCCGCGAGCACGATCACGCTGGTGGGCTTGCCCGCCAGCATGACGATAGGATGGAAGGCGGCGCGGATGCGCGCCCCCCCCGCCAGCGCCGCGGCAAGGGCGGTATCGAACAGAAAGGGCCGGTCGTCATTGACCGCGACCACCACGGTTTCGGGATCCTGGGGGTCGCTACCGGGAAGCAGACTCACCTCGATCGCCCCCGGTTCGTGGTTTTTGGCCTGGTGCCAAGCCATGCTTGCGAGACCCGCGAGGCCCGCGGCGTTGCCGCGCGTGATGTCCTCACTTGCGGCGCCCGCGAACAAGAGGTCGAGAAATTCTTGTTCTTCCTTGGTTTTGAGGAGGGCGCGGGCTTGGACGAGAAGCGTCTTTGCCGCTTCATCTTCAGAACATTCGAGTTTATGGATGGTCATGAAGATCTCACGGGAAGGCGGCAGCCATTATGCGTCCACCCGGGGCCGCCCGCCAGCAGAGCTTTCAGGATGCGGTTATGGAGGCTCCGGCACCGACAGCATCTTGCCCAACGCGTAGGCGATGGCGCGGGAGGAGGCTCGTCCTACGGCTCCAGCCGAGGGCACAAAGCTCACCAGCAAGGTGCGGCCGGAAATCGCAATCGTCGGCTTATCGCCTTCGACGATGCGCACGCTGTCGAAGCTGCGGGTAAAGGCCGCGCGCCCGGCGGGTGAAGCGATCAGGAGCTCGATCCCCATTTCGGTATTGACCAGCGTGTCGAACCCATAGGCCCGGGCCTCGTCATTGCCGTTCAAGATCGCGGCATCGGCCGAAAAGCGGAGCCTAAGATGTTGGATATAGGCAAGGTGGCTTGCTTCGTCGCCGAGAGCCTGCGCGAGGCTCGCGGCGGGCACTTGAAGGGCGGGCTCGGGACTGACATCGCCGGTACGCGTTGCGGGCAAGCCTCCCGGCGCCTCCCGGGTGTAGAGCGTGACCCCTCCCCACACGGAAATCTTCAGCGCCAGCGCGCCCGTGTCGTACTTCAGTTCGCGTCCGCCCAGCGCCACCCGGTCGCCGTAAAGTACGAAATTCTCGGGACTGTTGCCGAAGCGCAAGAGGTATTTGTCGCCATAGGGCAGCAGCGTGAACGTGAGGTCATCGTCGGCGCTATAGGTCCCCGCCGCCACGTCGCTCACCTTTTCGGCCGACAGCCGCGCCGCCATGGGATCGGCAGGTTCTTGCGCGCCCGCCTCTCCAAGCGCCAAAAGCGTGATGGCACAAAGGAAGGAAATCGCGCGCGCTTTCATCTCTTTGTCCGCCCCCTCTTTGTCCGCCCCCTGCCGTCTCGATCCTTGGCCCGGCATGATGGCGCGCAAATCGGGCTATTTTAAGCCGCCGAGGACTGCAAGCCCGTCAAAAAGCCTATCTTTCCGCGGCGAATTTGACTAAATCCGCTGGCGTCAGCCCGCCCTCATAAAGGCATCCAGGAGCATTTCGTGAGCCACCAGGCCAAAAGCCATCCCGATAGTTTCAAATGCCGCCGCGTCCTCCAGGTTGGGCGCAAGGCTTATCGTTATTTCAGTCTCCCCGCGGCGGAGAAGAACGGACTGGCGGGTATTTCGCGGCTGCCCTTTTCCATGAAGGTGCTGCTCGAAAACCTGCTGCGCCACGAGGACGGCCACACCGTCACCGCGGACGACATCACGGAAGTCGCGGCATGGCTCGAAAACCGGACCTCGAAACGCGAAATCGCTTTCCGTCCGGCGCGCGTCCTGATGCAGGACCTTACCGGCGTCCCGGCAGTGGTGGATCTGGCGGCAATGCGCGACGCGATGAAGGCGTTGGGCGGCGACCCGGAGAAGATCAATCCGCTGGCCGAAGTGGACCTGGTGATAGACCACAGCGTGATGGTGGACAGTTTCGGTGCCCGCGACTCTTTCAAGAAGAACGTTGCGATCGAGTACGGGCGCAACCGGGAGCGCTACGCGTTTCTACGCTGGGGACAGCAGGCTTTCGCGAATTTCCGCGTCGTCCCCCCGGGCACAGGGATTTGCCACCAGGTCAATCTCGAATATCTGGGCCAGACCGTCTGGACCCGGAAAGCCAAGGACGCGGGCAGGACCGTCGAGTTTGCCTTTCCCGACACGGTGGTGGGCACCGACAGCCATACCACGATGATCAACGGCTTGGCGGTGTTGGGCTGGGGCGTGGGGGGCATCGAAGCTGAGGCGGCGATGCTGGGCCAGCCCATTTCCATGCTGATTCCCGAAATCGTGGGTTTCGAGCTGACGGGCAAATTGCGTCCCGGCGTGACCGCCACCGACCTGGTTCTCACAGTGACCCAGATGCTGCGCAAGAAGGGGGTGGTGGGCCGCTTCGTGGAGTTTTTCGGCGGCGGCCTCGATGAGATGACGTTGGAAGACCGCGCCACTATCGCCAATATGGCGCCAGAGTATGGCGCGACCTGCGGATTCTTTCCCGTTGACGGCGAAAGTTTGCGCTACCTCAAAAATACGGCGCGGGCAAACGCGCGAATCGCGCTGGTGGAAAAATACGCCAAGGTCCAAGGCCTGTTTCGCACCCGGAAGAGTCCGGTGCCGGTGTTCACCGATACGCTCGCCCTCGAATTGGACGATGTCGGACCTTCCATGGCCGGGCCGATGCGGCCGCAAGACCGGGTGGCGCTCTCAGATGTGGCCGCCAATTTTGCCGGCCATCTCATCGGCACCTACAAGAAGGAGAATGCCGCCAACCAGCGGGCCAGGCTTGAGGGTTCGGAGGTTTCGGTCGGGCATGGCGATGTGGTGATTGCCGCCATTACCTCCTGCACCAACACATCCAATCCGTCGGTCATGGTGGGGGCGGGCTTGGTTGCCGAAAAGGCGGTCAAGCGCGGTCTCAAGGTGCGGCCATGGGTGAAGACATCACTGGCGCCGGGAAGTCAGGTGGTCACCGACTATCTGAGAAAGGCCGGTTTGGACAAGGCGTTGGACCGGCTGGGCTTCACGCTCGCCGGATATGGCTGCACCACCTGCATCGGCAATTCGGGCCCCTTGCCCGATGCCGTGACCAAGGCCGTGACGGAGGCCGATCTGGTGGCGGCGGCGGTGATTTCGGGCAACCGCAATTTCGAGGGCCGTGTGCATCCTTTGGTGCGGGCCAATTATCTGGCCTCGCCCATGCTGGTCGTGGCCTATGCGCTGGCGGGGTCGGTCAACATGGATCTCACCAAGGAGCCGGTGGGCTATGACAAGAACAACGCGCCCGTTTATCTTCACGAGATTTGGCCCTCGCCCAGGGAAATCGCCGCGACCATAGCCAAAGCGGTGAAGGCGTCCAATTTCAAGTCGCGCTACGGCGATGTGTTCACCGGCGACGCCAATTGGAAGAAGATCAGGGTGACCAAGGGGCAGACCTATCAATGGGATCCTGGCTCGACCTATGTGAAGCACCCACCTTATTTCGAGGGGATGGCTCTCAAACCTCAGCCGGTCAAGGATATCGTGGGCGCGCGCGTCCTGGCGCTGTTCGGGGATTCGATCACCACCGACCATATTTCGCCGGCCGGCAACATCAAGGAGACGTCTCCGGCGGGCCTCTACCTTGAGGAGCGCCAGGTGACCCAGAAGGACTTCAATTCCTATGGTTCGCGCCGCGGCAATCACGAAGTGATGGAGCGCGGCACCTTCGCCAATATCCGCATCAAGAATGAGATGATGGGCGGGAAGGAAGGTGGCAACACCGTCTATTATGGCGGCCTCAATGACGCCGGCCAGCAAATGTCCATTTTTGACGCTGCCCAGGCCTATAAGCAGGATGGGCTGGACACTGTCGTGGTCGGCGGCAAGGAATATGGCACCGGCTCGTCGCGCGATTGGGCGGCCAAGGGTCCCAAGCTCTTGGGCGTGCGCGCGGTGATCGCCGAGAGCTTCGAACGCATCCACCGTTCCAACTTGATCGGCATGGGGGTTGCGCCTCTCTGTTTCGAAGTGGGCAGAACCCGAAAGGACTACCGTTTCACCGGCCGCGAACTGGTGGACATTCCCGGTCTGTCCGGCGAGATCCGGCCGCGCCTGCGCGTCGAGGGCACCATCCGTCGTCCGGACGGCAGCAACGACAAGCTTCCGCTTGTGCTGATGATCCTCACCGCCGACGAGGTGGCCTACTTCAAGAATGGCGGTATCCTCTCCTATGTCCTGCGGAACCTGATGGCGGCCTGAAGTCGATTCACGCCTGAAGTCGATTCATGAAAGGGTGGACCGCGCGCATGATGGCGTTCCATGGCCTTCGATTCGCTCGCCGCCCTCACGTTGTTGGCCACCTCCGTTGGTACCTGGTATGCAGCCGGAAGGATTCGCGCCGGCATCCGCGTCAATCTGCGTTTTGCGGCCCTGATGCTGGCGGCCTTCGCGGTGGCGTCGCTTGTGCCCCGCCCGGCGCTGTCCCTGGCCACGGGATGGCTCCTGTTGGATTTGGGCGCGACGGCGCTGGCGGTGAGCATTTGCTTCGCAGGTTGCGCGCCGGTGTGGCTCGCAAGCATCGCATTCACCTTGGCCTTTGTCTCGGGCATCGCGTCGGTGCTTTCCGCGCCTTTGGCGGGCTTCCTGTTTCAGGCGGTTGCCGACGCGGCGATTCTTGCGACCAGCATGCGGCGCGCCAGGAGCACATCGTGGAGGAGCCTTTTCTCCACGGCGGGGGCGCTCTCGCTTCTTTTCGGGAGCTGCGTCTTGCTGGATGCAAGAGCGGGACTGGCCTGTCTTTTTCTTGCCGTGGCCCAGGCTCTCTTCGCGCGTGCTCTAAAGCCTTCGGTCGTAAATTTTAAGGCGGCGGGCGATCTCCCTATAGGCGGAAAGCGCGCTGGCTGAGCCCACCTGTTCGGGATCGGGCAGAAGCTGACCAAGCAATTGCGCTACAAAAAAGGAACTGAGACGATCCTCCTGGCCTGCGTTTCGGAATGGCACAAGGTCCTCCGTGCCAAAATGATCCAGGTCTTTTTTGCGATGCGCGCGACTTTCGGATCGAGGCGTCGGCGATTCATCTTCGACGCCGGTTTGCAGGCCACTGGTATTCCTGGCTTTTCTCAACAGCCGTGCCCGCCACGCGCGTAAGACGGAAGACGAATTGACAGGTGCCGCAGTGCCGTCTGTGGAGGTCATCGAGAGGGAAATCGCAAGGCCCGCGCCAGCGGCGATCTTAACGGGGGCTCACCTCTTTTTAAGCGATTGGCCGAGATACTCGCATTCGGGCGTGGCCAGAATGGCCGGGACGGTGGGTTTTGCAACAGCGATCACTTCATCAGGACGGGGAAGCGCGCGCCCGGATTGGCGCCCTTAATGAGAATGCGCGCCTCAAGCTTGCGTCCCAGGCGGCGCGGGTGGCCATCCTGGATTGGATGGTGGCGGAAAACGCCATTCATTGGGATGGTGCCGCCGATATCTTTCCGTTCCCGGTCGAGAGCGGCAGTCCCCGGACCCTAATCGAGGCGCTCACACCCAAGAGCCGTGAGGCGCTTACGGCCGTGCTGGAGAATTGCGCGCCCTTCTCAACGCCGTTCGAACTGGACTTGGAAGCCGGCTCCGCAATGAGCGGGGTGAGATTCACCTTTGCCGGCCTCAGGATGGCCGATCGCGAAGGCCGTACCGAGAGATTGGTCGGGATGGTGCGCGAAACCACCGAAAAGCAGCGTGAGGTGCAGCGGCTCAACTATCTTGCCACCCGCGATGAACTGACCGGTCATCTCAACCGCAACGCCCTGCGCACCGAACTGCAACTCGCGATCGCGCGCGCCAAGGAGGAAGGACGCCACTGCGCCTTGCTGGTGGCCTCGATTGACCGGCTCGCCGTGATCAATGACTGCTATGGCTTCGATGCGGGCGAGGAGGTAATCGTGGGCGTGGGCGAACGTCTCGCCAAGGGCCTGCGTGCCCATGACGTCATCGGCCGCACCGCCGGCAACAAATTCGGCCTGATCCTCAAGAACTGCAAGGGCAGCGAAATGACGATGGTGGCTGGCCGCCTCAAGCGCGCGGTGCGCGAGCCGGCCATAGACACCCGCGCCGGCAAGGTCTCCGCCACCGTCTCGCTGGGCGCCGTGTGGCTGCCGGCGGGCGCCGCGAACAGCCAGGAGGCGATGTTGAGGGCCGAGCAGGCGCTCGGGCGCGCCCGCGTCAAGGGCCGGGACGGCTTTGCGATTTACGCCCAGTCGCCGCAGCGGGAGTCGGCGCGTCTCAGGCAAATGGCCATCGCCGACGAAGTGGTGCAGGCGCTCAAGGACAAGCGGATACGCCTTGCCTACCAGCCCATCATCGCCGCAGACAGTCGAAAGCCGGTTCATTACGAGTGCCTGTTACGCCTTGTGCGGCCGGACGGAGATGTAATAACCGCGGGGTTTTTCGTGCCCGCGGCGGAACAGATGGGAATCGTTCATCTGGTGGACCGGTTTGCCCTGGAAACGGCGATTTCCACGCTGGCCCGCCATGATGGCCTGGTGTTGGGGGTGAACGTCTCGGGCACGGCAGCATCGGACCCGGCCTGGCTGGAAGCGTTTGTCGAACATGTACGGGCCAATCGCGGGGTGGCCGGCCGGCTGATCGTGGAGTTGACCGAGACCGCCTCGTTGCAGCAGTTCGAGGACAATGCCCGGTTTGTGTCAAGCTTGCGTGAGCTGGGCGTCAGGGTGGCGATCGACGATTTCGGCGCCGGCTACACGTCGTTCCGCAACTTGCAGATGATGCATCTGGATGTGGTCAAGATCGACGGTTCCTACATGAAGGACCTGTCGTCGAGTCCGCAAAACCAGGTCTTTGTGCGCACCCTCACGGGGCTGGCCAAGAATTTCGACATGAAGGTGGTTGCGGAGTGGGTGGCCTCCGAGGAGGACGCGGCCCTGTTGCAAGGCTTTGGCGTGGACTATTTCCAGGGCTTCTATTTCGGCAAGCCGCTTCTCGAACCGGAGTGGAGATAGGCGCGCCTTTTCCCGCGCCGCGCTACTTGTTTCTCTGGCTGAGTTCGGAAATTTGCCGACGCATCGCTTCCATCTCCCGCTTCAAGGCTTCGACGTCGCTGGAGGCGTTCTTCTCTTCCTGAGGCTCTTCGCCCTTGCGGTTGCCGGCGGCGACCCCAAATGGCGAGAACATCTGCATCGCCCGCTCGAACATCGCGAGATTCTGTCTGGTGAGATTTTCAATCATCTGGTTGCCGCCGCCCATCGCTTCGGCGATGCGGTCGCGCATCGCGCCCTGGTTCTTGG
>JBOHKF010000244.1:0-1960 GCA_050729015.1 Rhizomicrobium sp.
CCACGATCCAGTCGCGAGCTTGCGCCGGAATAGCCAACGGCACCTACCGATTTGCCCTCCCCGGTTCGCCCGGCGCCGTGAAGGATGGCTGGGACGGGATTCTCTAATGGCAGCTCGATATTCGCCACCGCCCCTGCAATTTCGTGGAGATCATGCCGCGGTTGACGGAGAAATAGCTGCCTGCCGCATATTGTACTTGTTTTGTTCTCATCAAGACCCTATCGTCCGTTCGTCATGACGACAGCGCCGGACTCCACCATCCGCCCGGAAATGCTCAGAGGGCGCGGCGCCCTTTCCAATCATGCGGGGGCGCTACGAGAAACAGGCTCGCGTCCTTCTCGACGACGGCTGGGAGCACGATTGCCATCCCGATGATGACGACCTGCCGCCTCTGCGCACGGAAGTCATCTATGACGCCGCGCGCACCATCATCTGCCGCAACCGGTCGCCCGACATTTCGTTCGACCAGTCGATCAACCCGTATCGGGGCTGCGAGCATGGCTGCATTTATTGCTTCGCCCGCCCCACCCACGCCCATCTGGGCCTTTCGCCGGGCATAGACTTCGAAACCCGCCTCTTCGCCAAACCCAACGCGGCGGAGCTGTTGGCCAAAGAGCTGCGTGCACCGGGCTATGTACCCAAGGTGATTGCCTTGGGAAGTAACACCGATCCCTACCAGCCCTTGGAAAGAAAGATGAGGATCACCCGCTCCATCCTGGAAGTATTGCGCGATTTCGGAAACCCGGTCGCCATCGTCACCAAATCGGCATTGATCGCCCGCGATCTCGATATTCTGTCCGAGATGGCTGCGATGGGCCTGGCGAAGGCCGCCATTTCGGTCACCACCCTGGACCGCAAGCTTGCCCGCGCGATGGAGCCGCGCGCCGGAACACCGGCCCGTAGGCTCGATGCGATCGCGCGCCTTGCAAAGGCGGGCATCCCCACAAGCGTGATGTTCGCCCCCGCCATCCCCGGTCTCAACGACCATGAGATGGAAGCTGTGCTCACGGCCGCCAGAGATTCCGGCGCGCGCCGGGCCGGCTATGTGCTCTTGCGCCTGCCGCTCGAGATCAAGGACCTGTTCCGCGAATGGCTGGAAGCCAAAGTGCCCGGCCGCGCCCGCCATGTCATGGCGCTTATCCGCTCCATGCGCGGCGGCAAGGATTATGACAGCCAGTGGAACAGCCGCATGAAAGGCACAGGGCCTTACGCGGAAATGATGGCCCGGCGCTTTCACCTGACGGTGAAAAGACTGGGCCTGAGCCAGCCTTCCAAGCCTTTGGTCACTGAGAGCTTTCGCCGCCCGCCCCGGGCTGGGGATCAATTGAGCCTGCTCTAACCCCCCATCGTGGATCCTGCTTGCAGAATCACGCCATGATCAAAAGATCATCGCGACGAACTTGGTTGGCGAAGTTACAGACATAACAGCGCCAACCAATTCGCGGCAGAGTAACCCTTGTGGACCATTGTCCCGACCCATTGCCGGGGACAATTCGCTTTGCGATGGTGGGGCGATGCCCCATTACATCTACGAGGCCCGGCTTCTCAAGGCCATTGCCGGTCCTATCTGCGGCGTGGACGAGGCAGGGCGCGGACCGCTGGCCGGCCCGGTGATGGCAGCGGCGGTGATCCTGGACAGGAAACGCGTGCCCAAGGGCCTCAACGACTCCAAGCAACTCAGCGAAGCGGCCCGCGAGGAGCTCTTTCCGCAAATTCTGGAGATGGCGGTCGCCGTCGGCGTGGGCGAAGCCTCGGTCGGGGAAATTGACCTGGTAAATATCCGTCAGGCCACCCATCTCGCCATGGCGCGTGCCGTCCGCGCGCTTGCCGTGCCAGCCTCATTCGCGCTGGTGGACGGCAACGATCCCCCTGCTCTTCCCTGCCGCTGCGACACGCTGGTGGGTGGCGACGCGCGATCGCTTTCCATCGCCGCAGCCTCGATCGTCGCCAAGGTCACGCG